>NZ_DAMAAE010000035.1:0-2232 GCF_031986685.1 Moraxella sp. CTOTU47915 | reverse complement strand
AAGGCAAATGGTGACACTGGACAATTCATTAAATCAGGTGATCAGGTTAACTTCAACAATGGCAACAACATTGCTATTACCCGTAATGGCAGCAACTTCACCATTGCAACCACACCAAATCTAACAGCCGACAGCCTAAGCCTCAACAACGGTGGACCAGTCATTAATGCTAATGGCATTAATATGAACAATAAGCCGATTACTAACGTAGCAGCGGGTATCAATTCAACAGATGCCGTGAATGTTAGTCAGTTAACTACACTAGCTGCCGCTGCAAAAACTACTGTGGTTAATGGTAAAAACACGTCAGTTATTGGCATGACTAATCCTGATAATAGCAGTGTTTACCAAGTTAATGTCAATACTGATGATACCACTATCACGACCAATAATGCTGGCAAGTTAACAGCTGTGACTAGTCCATTAACCAACGCTGCGACGGGGTCAGTTAATTTACCTATAGCGCCTAATGCGTTAGTAACAGCAGGCGATGTGACAAGTGCAATCAATAACTCAGGTTTTACCTTAACAGCGAATGGGGCTAATGGTAGCCTTGTTAAACCAGCAGCAACAGTCAACATAAAAAACAATGATGGCAACATTGTCATTAGTAAAACTGCTAGCGATAACACCGTTAATTATGACCTTGCTAAAAATGTTCGTGTTGACAGCATTAATATTAATAATAGTGCAGTCGCACTTAGTAACGAGGGACTTAACAATGGTGACAATCGTATCACTAACGTTGCCGAAGGGCGTGCACCTACCGATGCTGTCAATATTGGTCAGCTTAACTCGTTAGCAGGTAGTGTCAATAACGCTTTAAATGACATGGGTTATCGTATTGGTGATGTTGAGGACAATGCCAATGCGGGTACATCAGCTGCTATGGCTACCGCTGCTTTACCACAGGCTTATCTACCAGGCAAATCGATGCTTGCAGGTGGTATAGCAACCTATAACGGTCAAAGCGCCGCAGCTGTAGGCGTTTCGAAGCTATCAGATAATGGACGTTGGGTGATTAAAGCCAATGGTACCGCCGATACACAAGGCAATTTTGGGGGGGCAGTGGGCGCAGGTTTCCATTGGTAAGCTTTAGAGAATAAAAAGTAAGGGCGTACTAAATACGCTCTTATTTAAAACATTTATTAAAATACTTAAAAAGGATTATTATGAATATTATCCAAAAGCTAGCATTTGCTTTAACAAGTCTAACTTTAAGCCTCACCGCTTGTACTAATACCATTAGCCACAGTATTGATAGTAACGGTCATATTGAACCGTCTAACATTTTTTTTCCAAAACTTGATAAGGCATGGCAAAAAGACGGTCAATTTCCCAATAGCGAAAATCTGAGCAAAATTAAGCCTGGTATTGGCAAAGATGAACTCTATCAGCTGATTGGTCGTCCCCATTTTAGCGAAGCACAACATGCACACGAGTGGGACTATATTATGAAATTCTACCAACCCGACAGCTCGGTCAAAATCTGCCAATATAAAGTCATTTTTGATAAAGACTATAAAGGTCAAGAGTTTTATTGGCACCCAGAGGATTGTGCCGCGCTTGCCAATGCAGAACCTGCTCAACCTGCCGTAGTTGTTGCCCCAATGGCTACACCGGTGGCATCGGTCGTCGAAAAAATTAATTTATCAGCAGATGTGTTGTTCCGCTTTGACAAGTGGAGGCCAGAGGATATGTTGGCGGCGGGTTATTTAGAATTGGATAATTTGGCAGAAAAATTGATGGCCTACCAAAGCAAAGGCGCCACCCAAATTATGATCACTGGACACACCGACTATTTAGGTGAAGACATGTACAACATGAATTTGTCACTACTGCGCGCCCAAACTGTCAGAAGCTATCTAATCAATAAAGGGATCGATGCCAATTCATTAATGGCCACTGGCGCAGGCAAAAGCCAACCTGTTAAACAATGTAATAGTTCACTACCAAGAGCGGATTTGATTAATTGTTTACAACCGAACCGTCGTGTAGAAGTCAGTGTTGTGTCAATTTATAAATAGGCAAATTTAGTGTTGAAAGAACATTCATCATCTTAAATGTACATTACCTGTTTTAATTTGGGATGAAATAGGGTAAGCCCCCGACCATCCCACCTATTTCAACCCAAACTAAAGCGAGATAATGTCCATGATTTTCAGTAGATGGACATTTGAGCTATGCTGAAGAAACCGTACAAGTAAACTTGGTAAACTAAGCGTATTAATC
>NZ_DAMAAE010000034.1:0-3480 GCF_031986685.1 Moraxella sp. CTOTU47915 | reverse complement strand
TACCAATCTTGCTTTCATCGCTTTGTTATTGAAAAGATTGTGAACAGGTTCTAAATAGTTTTGCCACAGTTGTTTGACTGTTTTAACTGTCTTAAGGCTAGCATATTGCGATAGATTAGATTCTGCTACACCATCGGATACCGCAACACAAAAGGCGTCATCACATCGATGCACAGGTGTGATACCAATCGCTTCTTGGTAATAATCATCGACAAAGAAAAATGCATCTTGCTGCAAGCGGTTGCTGGCATTGCCTTGAAAGGTCATCGCACAAATCGTAGTGGAGAGTCTGGTCATATCACGAGTCGAGTAAGAAGGTTAATCTGATTATAACCGTAAAGTTGGAAAAATATATTCTAGGTTTCTTTATTCGATATAGTCCGTGATTCAATACGTTTTTTGGCTGTGGTATAAAAAGTATGCTTCCTAGACCCAGCCATAATTGACATAGTGGAACAGTAAATCAAACGCTTTAAAATGATTTGCTAGCTTTTTCGAAAAACAGCTTGTCTTTCGAAAGACTCGCCTAAGCCTTTGCCTAAAACGATTGTTGTTCCCTTCAATATCAACCGTATGGTATTTACCCACCTTTTTAAAATCAAAATCAAAGGCGGTTAAAAAGCTATCCCAGTTATCACAGCAGACATAGCCAAAATCAACACCTAATTCATCAAGCTTGGCTCGTAGCTGTTTGGCTGTCTTTAAGTTGCGTTTGCCCCATATGAAAGCGACAATCTCACTTGTTTCTGGGTCATAGGCATAAACAAGCCATACCTTGTTTTTCTTGTGCCCTACATACGTCCAAAAATCATCCACTTGCAGTTTTCGGTAATAGCGTCGTTTAGGTTTTATCTCATAATTGGAATTGACCAAAACGCTTAATACTTTGTACTTGCTAAATTTCTCGATGACAACGATATCAGCAATGCTACAGCCTCGAACTAGCATTAAACGTATCTTGTCATCAATATCGCTTTTACAGCCTTGGTAGCTTAAATCCATCCCATGGATGAATTGCCGATGGCAGTCTTTGCATTGATAGTTCTGTTTACCATAGATTTTCCAGCCATCTTTCTTTATACTTAAACCCAGACAGCTTTAGCATCTGATTGTAATTTGTGTCTTCATAACCTCAAATTATCATCTTTTTCTCAAGCTGTCTTTTTTATTTCACCTCAGCATACTTTTCAAACCAGTACCAAATTGGGGAGTATATGCCGTATTTGGTGAGGGCGGGGTTTGAAAAAACGTATTAGCTTTATGCCACTGCTATAATGAATAAATTAGATTTTTAACCCAAGAACCCAGTTTTTTAATACCTGTAAAATAACATCTTGATGGATAAACTCCTGCTCAAGTCGTCGCTTGTCAATATCTTGCTGCTGAATAAACGCAAACAACTCGGCTTCGTCAATGGTTAAAAATTTGGGTGCTACTTGATTAAAAACAGGCTCGGCAACGCGTTTATGATCATGGCTTCCTAGCGTATGTTTATCCATCATTAATGACTCAACATGAGCACAGCATTTACGGGCATAAGAGAGCATTGCTAGCCCTTCTGAGTCAATATCACCCCAATAGCCCACTTTTTTATGCTTCAGCCATTGTGCTTTTAACCATGTTAGGTTCTTTCCACCGCCAGCGACAGCAATCGTATTGGCTAAATTTGGTAGCATAAAACAAGGTGTTTCGTTTTCGATGATTAAGATATTATCTGCAGGTAATTCGAAGTTTAATAACGTTTGAGAAGATAGTTTTAAAATAGGTAAATTCGCCAAAGCCAATTTTGATGCATCGCATAGTGGTCGGATAAATAGCCAATCTTTTGGTTTACTTTCACAGCCGAGCCAATCTAATAATTCAAGCTGGTTGTTTTCATCAATGGTATCTAAAGCAATAGCTTTGTCGGTTTGGTGCAGGCTTTGCACTAGAATCTCAATTGTTCTAAAATTATTTTCTATAAACTTAGTGTCAATACCTGCGACGTTTACCGCTCTAAGGTAATTACCTTTACCCATACCTTCATATAGTTGTGGAATCAAGATGACTAGATTGGCAATTTGTTCATTAGATAAACGTTCAATCATATCTAAGTGATTAATTAAACTATCAAAAATCCTTTTTTGTGTGTCTGGATTTGGGCTAAGTTGAACTAGACTTTTAAATTTAAATTGCAAACTATCAAGGCGTTCAATCGCCACTTTGCCCAAAATTTCAGCAAGCGTATTAAGGTCATGGATAATTAACTTTACTGGAATAGATTGCTCACCAAGAAAACCTAAATTTTTAGTTTCTAATTGGATATGGCTATTTGGATGCTGAGTTTCGAAAATCTGCCACGCTTTAACAAAAGCTTGAAAATGTAGCGTGTTTTGAGCGGCTACTTTACCAGAACTTGGGGGTTTAAGTGTTATTTCAATAGCATTTTCCTGGGAGATCTCATGGTTTAGCAGTTGTTTAAATCTGCCTAAATTCTGCCAGTAACGCTGATTAAGTTCTTTGAGAACATCATTAGGCAGCTTGCCCCACGTAGTTTGAATTTGATTCATACCATGTTCCTATGTTTCAACATGGGTAATTTGAATGTTCATTTCAGCTAGCTGTTCATTCAGATGACTTGTTTGCTGTTGCGCTTTTTGTTTATCGTAGTCTTGCCAAGTCACTTCGGTAAGCCTGCTTTCATGGTCATTGATGTTGCGCTCACAGATAATCAGGCTATTGGCAGCTTCACGGGCTAGGTTAAGGTTTTTGTAAGGGGTTATTAAGTTGATATGGATATTGAGTTCTTTAAATACTTTCAGCACACGGCGACTGACCGATTCCTGGGTGTTGGAGAAAGCTTCATCTAAAAATACAGTACTGTAAATCGGCTTATCGCCTCCTGTTGGCGTAAGTACATAGGCAAGACTTGCAGCAACAATAATACCTGCGAACGATTCTTTTTCTCCCCCTGATTTACCGCTTGATGAGCTTAATATATCTATCACGATATCATCACCTGTTTCAGAATCTATTTTAAACTCTTCAGCATTAAAACTCATTTGGTAACGTGGGTCGAGCAGTCTTAAGCTTTCAAGGTTACTTGCTGTAGTGCCATTAGCGGCTTTATCAAGTACCGCGTTGATATCACTAAGCAGCTTAAAGCGTTTTTCATGTTCTTCTGTGGTCATGAGTTCCATGAGCATGGCAAGCTGTTTATTAAATTCGACTACATTGACAATGCGTTCTGGCTTGATTTTTAGGCGTAAAAATGTACCTTGGCGAAATTCGGTTTTTTGAAGTACCAGATTGACTTGCTCAATACCTTGTTTGATTTGTTCTAACTCACTATTCATTTTGGTCTTAAAGTTCGCCAACGATTGGGTGAGATTATTATTCATACGGCTTTTAAATTTTGTCGTAAGTTTTGCAAGCCCTTCTTGTATTATAGTTAAAACTGTAATATAATAAGCATTTTAAACCAATACCACCATGCCCAAA
>NZ_DAMAAE010000033.1:0-4726 GCF_031986685.1 Moraxella sp. CTOTU47915 | reverse complement strand
AAGTCGCTCACTGCTCGTCATTGGGCAGTGCTTTAATTATTGGGTTTGGTATTAGAGCCTATTTAAGAGCCAGTACCCAAGAACAAAATGCCGAACGAGCCAGACAATCGTTAATTGAGTTTGCCACCAGTCACAATTTGGTAATTGCCAAATTTTACGTGGAAAATGAAAGTGGGGCAAAACTCGATCGACCCAAATTAAATGAACTTTTGGATGATTGCCAGCAAGGTGATATTTTATTGATTGAAGATATCGATCGGTTAAGTCGTTTAAATGGCGCTGATTGGGAAACGTTAAGAAATCGTATTAAGTCAAAGCAGATTCGGATTGTGGCATTAAATGTACCAACAACTCATAACCAAGCAAATGCCGGTAATGATGAAATAACTAATCGAATTTTATCAGCGGTGAATGATATGTTGATTGAGATTTTAGCGAGTGTGGCTAGACGCGATTATGAGCAACGCCGCCTTCGACAAAAACAAGGGATTGAGTTAGCGAAAGCCAAAGGCGTCTATAAAGGAAAACAACCAAACACGAAACGCTATACGGCAATTCTAGCAATGCTTGATAGCGGGGCAACGTATCAGAAAATTATTGATACATTGCAGGTTGGGACGGCAACAATTAAGAATGCTAAGAAGTGGCGGGAAGGAGATGCTTAAAAAATAACCGTTAAAAGCAAATACTTTCCTACTACCGCCCTAACTATTATTTGCAGTTTTTTAGCTATATACGATTTTTGGTAGCCAATAAGCTAATATATAGATTAGTATTACAAGTAAGAATAATATCGACTAAGCTAATCTACATGGCTATTAATCGGCTTTCGTTAATAAATACTGGTAAATGACCAATGAGTATTATTACAGCACCATTCACCAAACACGCTGCTTGCAGATTAACAGAACGAACTAGCTTGGAGATTGAAAATTTTATTGACTTAATTAATAAAGGTCTTTATATAAATCTCGGGAGTAAGCCCGGCATTCACAAACAGCACCTTCTAATCTATAGCGACATTGATAATGAATTCTTTGTGGCAATTATTGACTCATATTGTGGTTCAATTATTACAGTTTTGACCTTGGACTATCATGAGACGCTAGCATGGCGTGTTCCAGAGCGTGATAAAAATGAATTGCTCAAAAAGACTCATGATCATGAGAACTATTCTAGACTTGCTAGTATTAAAGAGGAAAATACCAAAACCATCATCACTGCGCTGATATTTTTGGATAATGAGGGCAAGCCTAAAGCTAAAACTGTTTTACAGGGTAAACAAGAAGATGTGAATGTTGGCGAAAGTATCTTTGAGATTGTTTATAAAGATAAGTTTTTAGCTAAAATCAATGAAAAGCTTAAAACTATTGATGCTATTAATATATTCGGGCTGAGCGTGAGATATGGCAAAAAATCACCTCCCATATTTTTTGATTTAAAACAATTGGGTCTTTGGGTTAACGAAGACAATTCGCGAATTTTCGTTCAATAAAGGGACATTTGAAAATTCGGGACATATTGTATACTAAGGAAACTTGTCGAGTATTATCACATTGTCGGACATGGTCAAAAAAATTTGATTTTGCGGATACTGCTAATCCGGTAGTGTTCAAAAAACTGTGTCATTTCACTAAACTATTCACAATAGAAGGAATGACACCATGCAAAACTTTGACTTTAACGAAGCCTTAAAAGCTATTCAATCTGGTAAACCCATCACAGGCAGTGATGGTGTCCTTGCCCCGCTCATAAAGCAACTCACCGAAGCGGCACTATCGGCTGAGATAGACAGCCACCTTGAGCAAAACCCAAGTAACAATCGCCGTAACGGCTACAGCAAAAAGACCGTCAAATCAGCCGTTGGCAGCTTTGAGCTTGAAACACCACGTGACCGCAATGGCGAATTTGAACCTGTCTTGGTTAAAAAGCATCAGACTAAGCTCACCCCTGAAATTGACAACCGCATCCTATCGCTGTTCTCGCATGGCATGAGCTATACCGCCATCAAAGACCACATTACCGAGATGTATCAGCTAGAAGTCTCAGAAGCCACCATTAGCAATATTACTGATAGTCTTATCCCACAGCTTAAAGCCTGGCAATCAAGACCACTCGATAGCGTTTATCCGTTTGTCTGGCTCGATGCCGTCCACTACAAGGTTAAAGACGAAGGACGCTATGTTAATAAAGCTGTTTACACGCTGTTAGCACTCAATACCGAAGGTCGTAAAGAACTTATTGGGCTATACTGCTCTGAAAGCGAGGGAGCAAACTACTGGCTGTCGGTGCTTACTGATTTGCACAATCGTGGGGTACAAGATATTCTGATTGCCTGTGTCGATGGCTTAAAAGGGTTCCCTGAAGCCATACAGGCTATCTTCCCTAATACCGAGGTGCAACTGTGTGTGATTCACCAAATCCGTAACAGTATTCGTTATGTCGCAAGTAAAGATCAGAAAGCTTTCATGCGTGATTTAAAGCCTGTGTACAAAGCAGTAAATAAAGAATCTGCTGAGTTAGCCCTTGATGAACTTGATAGGCTTTGGGGCAGTAAATACCCTGCTGTGATTGCTTCTTGGCGAGACAAATGGCATTTGCTGTCTGCTTATTTTAAGTACCCTGACGCTGTGAGAAAGCCAATTTATACGACCAATGCGGTTGAAGCGGTTCATCGCCAATTTCGTAAGTTGACCAAGACTAAGGGCGCGTTCCCAAATGAAACTAGCTTGCTTAAATTACTGTATGTTGGTATGTTAAATGCGTCAGAGAAATGGACAATGCCAATTAATAATTGGGGGCAAACGATGATGCAATTATCTATCCATTTCCCTGGTCGGTTAGATGCTGTAATGAGCCTCTAATTTAATTTATCCTGACACAGAATTTTGAACGCCCTCCCTCTTGTCGAAAATTATCAAACCTAAAACCTCAAATTGATTTTTTAAATCCAACCTGGGTTAAGTACTTTTCATAAAACTTAACCCGCTCAGGATCTAAGAGCTCATTGGCAATTTGCTCGGCAAATACATCATAGTCTCGCCCTGCCTCCCCTTTTGCAAGGTTAGATAGTTCATGAAGTTTGGATAGTTTTTTTGCAAAATGGTGACGTTGACTATCGGTCATTGGCACAAACATATCGACTGTGTTAGTATCTCTACTTTTATACGTATTAGCATTAAACTTCCCAACCACCTCTTTCTCGATCTCTCCATTTATATCTTTCAATTCACTAATTTTTTTCTTTTTTTGTTTAAAACTGAAACTAAAACCTGTTATTGACCTACCATCTTTATGTTGTATATATTTAACATTAATATCTGTAAATTGGTTAATTTGAGCAACTGAAAAATCTAGGACATTTTTCTTAAAGTTGCTCATAGTTTTATATTGCCCTTTTTCAACACCCAGCTGGCTTCTAAATTCTTCTAATTGAAATTCAGGTGTTTTGGACTTACTGCGCCATTGCATAAGTAATTCGTATAATCTTATAGCATACGTACTGGTCAACTTACTAACTTGTTCAAGCTCATAACTAGTAAATTGCTCTTCCAAACGCGTGATTAAAGGAACTACCTCTTGAGTGAATCTTAGAAAAACATAGCCAGAATCTTTCTCGTAACCTATTTTATCTACCCATCGACAATTAAAACTTCTATCTTTTCCTGTATCTGGATTTTTATCTAAATAAGTTACGTAACGGTCAAATAGCCCTTTTGATGCTTGTTTTAATACAGTATAAGCTGTTTCTACATTAGTACCAAAGTGGCTGGCATAAACCGTAGCATCTACTCGCAATAAGCTATCATGCGAAATTCCTGTACCCGTCTCTCTAGCTAACCAAATAGATAATAAAATTAATCGTTGCTCAACCAAATCAAGGCTGTAACTAGCTTGAATGAGAGCATTATCCTTAACAATAAGCGAAGACATTTTTATATTCACATTAATAAAAAGATAGCTTGGATTGTAAACTATTTTAATTATGTTATCAAACGAACTATTTTTATTATTTATTCATTAGTTTCATTTTATTAGCGATCTCAATCTCAATCCAAATTGGACATTAATTTTTTCGGTACATCACAAATTAGGTGCTACCAAAATCCAAATTTTCATTGCGATAAACCTATCTGTATCTTATCAACTTAGGTAGTTAGACAATAAAAAGCAATATCAATAAAATTCAATAAAATCTATATTTATTCGATCCAATAAAAAATAAAAATTAATAATATCAATAGTTTAATAGAAAAACACTATATTTATTTTATTGCGATAAACCTATCTGTATCTTATAAACTTAGGTAGTTGATAATCAAATTAAATACCCTTCAAATAGCACCATATACCTTGTTGAATTGATAAAATAGTTGCAGATTTTGCATTAAATATTAAAATTCTATATAAATCAGTAGTTTGAGTATGATTAAAATCTTTGCATAAATATAAAATGAGTGTTTTATATGTGCATACCTAGCATAAATTCATTAAATATCAATAATTTATATGAAATTTTTTAATGCGAAAAACCTATTTTTATAAATAGAATATCTTTTTTTTATAACAGATAATCGAAATCATAATTTTATTGAAAATTTTCCTGTTTTTCTGACTAATTAATATCTATGGATTTGTTTCAGATAGGTCCTTGCGATAAACCTATTTAAAAGTGCGATAAACCTATTTAAATAGTGCGATAAACCTATTTAAATAGTGCGATAAA
>NZ_DAMAAE010000032.1:0-5611 GCF_031986685.1 Moraxella sp. CTOTU47915 | reverse complement strand
GGGCACTATCTCGTATTTTTTAGAATGGTGGTAGATGGGATGGTCGGATGCTTACCATTAAGCGCATTACCACTCATAACAACAGGTACTTTTCTATGGCGCCCACATCTGCCCAATGGCAAATTATCCATGAATATCATTCCTATTTTGGTACATGATGATTGCGAAGGCATTGTCACCATACTACCAGCTAGATTTTGGGAGGGCAGTTATTTATACCAGCAGTGGCTTTATTACGGTGACAATGATATTGAAACCAGTCCTGCCTTTTATCAGCTCAATGCCAACGGACAATATTGGCAATCATTTAAAAAACAAGTAAGACCAACCCAAGAAGAATTACCTGGGTTTGCCAATCAGCCAAAACCTTATCATTCTAAAAAAGCTACCGCTGCTAGCTTAGCTTTCATCTCACAATGTCTGGAAATGGTCAAGCTTGATCATAAAGAAAATGTTCAGGGTAGAGGGCTGTTAGCCAAACATAACCACCTTTTAAGTCTAATTATTTTATTTGCCGTGGTGGTAGGCGTCTTATTAGCAATACAGAAAGTGTTGAGTTAGTGATGTGGCTTTATTAGGTCTTCTTCTCTATTTTTTTCAGCATACATCAATATTAGTATTAGACCTACTTGGAAAGGCCTAGTCATTGGATCTCTAAACTTTTCACCGGCACCAACCGATACAACGTCTGCGGATGCACCCCTAGAATTCTTGCCACCTCAGGATAAGTCCGTCCAGCAGACAACTCCCGGCGAGCGAGTTCCAACTTCTCCTCACTCACCCTAGGCTTACCCGGGACTTTACCACGGCGACGCGCTGCCGCAAGACCCGCCTTTACCCGCTCTTGAATCAGCTCACGCTCCATCTGCCCCAGCGCCCCTAAAATATTAAAATACAACCGACCTGCAGGCGTACTCGTATCAATACTCTCGGTGATACTCACAAGCTGTGCACCCGTCGTCCGAATCAGCTCACTGATTTTAATCAAATCGGGTAGGGAACGACATAACCGGTCTAACTTCCAAACCACCAACGTATCACCATCGCGTAAATACCCTAACGCATCCGTTAACCCTTGGCGTTCTTTTACACTACTTATCTTATCAGTAAAAATTCGATCACAGCCATATTTACTCAAAGCATCAAGCTGCAAAGACAAATCTTGCTCCTTGGTTGACACCCGAGCATAACCAATTACCTGAACCGTCAAAATACCCTCCTAAAAAATAGCCAAAGACGCAGTAACGAAATAATCAACAAATACCCACCTTCTGAAAAATATCGACTAATTTTAACTCACCTTATAAACATAACTAAAAGTTATCAAAACACACGAGATAATATCTAAAAAGCATCAATTAAAATTTAGAATAAAAATATTATTGTCAATACATAAATTACAATAAAATACAAAAATAAATGACCAGCATAATATTATTGATAGGTTTTTATTGAAATAAATAATAGACAATATTATTGAATAAAACTGGGGTAAAAACAATTAAAATTGCTCGTCTTGATTTATTAAACAATAACAGGTGTTTTCATTGAATTAACATTTAAAGAAAATCTATAACATTTATTTATGAGTTTGTTCTTTGGTAATAAATTGATTATTTATTCTAAAAAATCTGTAAAAACTAGATAAAATGAAATACGCTTCAAATAATGTATATTTTTCTAAAAGAATGCTTTTATTTTCCATTAATTAGAATTTATAGAATTAATTGGAAATTAGTTTCCAATGTTTTGTTAATTTTGCTAAAATTGGAAATAAAATACTAAATTGGATAATGAATGATTTCTCGAGAAAAATATTTACAGCAACTGATTCAATTTAAAGATTCAGATTTTATAAAAGTGATAACCGGGGTTCGCCGTTCTGGCAAATCTGTTTTATTGATGCAATATCGAGATTATTTGCTGTCTCAACAAATTAGTGCAGAAAATATTATTTATCTGAATTTTGAGAGTTTTGAGTATCAATGGGTTAAAGATGCGGATGATTTTAGCCAATTAATCAATGAGAAACTTAAAGGCAGTGAAAATAAGGTTTATTTGTTATTTGATGAAATCCAATTTGTAGACGGTTGGCAAAAAATTATTAATGCCGTCCGAGTTAGCTTTAACACTGATATTGTGATTACAGGCTCTAATGCGAATTTACTCTCTGGGGAATTGGCGACTTTATTAAGCGGTCGTTATGTGGCGATTAAGATTTATCCCTTGTCCTTTAGAGAGTATCTGTTAGCTAAGCAAGTACCTGTGGATTCTAGGTTGGTTGATAAATATTATCTTGAGTATGAACAATACGGCGGGTTTCCCAGTGTTGTTATGGCAGATGAGCCTTTGAAGGATACTATTTTATCAGGAATTTTTGATTCGATTGTGCTCAATGATATTGCGCATCGGGCAGGGGTGAAAGATACCCATATTTTAAAAAGCGTAATTTTATTTTTAGCTGATAATGTCGGGCAGTTAGTTAATCCAAGCAAAATTAGTAACACATTGACCAGTGAGCGAGTGCCAACCTCGAATCATACCATTAATAAATATCTTGAGTTATTAGAAAATGCGTTTTTGTTCTATAAGGTGCAGCAATATGATATTCGAGGTAAGGGGTATCTTAAGACGAATGCTAAGTACTTTATTGTCGATAATGGCTTAAGGCGTCATGCAATTGGTAAAAAAGAGGCAAATTATGCCAATCGGTTGGAAAATATTGTATTTTTGGAGCTATTAAGACGGGGCTATACCTTAGATGTGGGTCGTTTAGACAGTAAAGAAATTGATTTTGTGGCTCGCAGGGCAGATGAATTGCTATATGTGCAAGTGACTTATCAAATCCCAGAGAATACCCATGAAACGGATAATTTATTACATATTCGAGATAATCATAAAAAGATAGTTATTACAGGAAAGTATGATGAGCGTCGCCAAATTGACGGTATTCCACTGATTTATATTGTGGATTGGTTGTTGGAATCTGATGAATAAACAAAAATCAACTAATATAAAATAGATATTCTCTGCATATTTTGCGGTGATTGTTTGCTATAATTACCGCATCTACTTTTTATTGCTATTTATAAATGCTGTATAAAAAATACATTCACGACTATCCTAATTGGACCGATTGGCAAATTGATAATAATCAGTTATTACCATTGGTCGCTAATGTGCGTCTATTACAAGGTAAACTACTTGGTCAAATGCAAAGCTTGGGTTTTGAGTTGCCGCTTGAAGCCCAATTGGACGCTGTGACGCTTGAAGTGATTAAAACGTCTGAGATAGAAGGGGAGATACTCAATAATGAGCAGGTACGCTCATCGGTTGCTCGGCATTTAGGTATTGAACACCTATACAACCCGGATACCCTGCTAACACCCACTCGAGAAATCGATGCTATTGTGGAGATGATGTTAAGAGCCAGTTTTTATTTTGACCAACCACTGACGCTCGATGAAATCTTTGCTTGGCATCGGGCGTTATTTCCCACGGGTTTTAGTGGGTTATATGAAATACAAGCGGGTAGACTTCGAGATGATCGTACAGGTGTCATGCAAGTGGTATCAGGGGGCTATGGTCGCACTAAAGTGCATTTTGAAGCACCAGCAGCACAACTATTGCCAGATGAATTGGCTAAATTTATTGCTTGGTATAATGAGGAGCAACCAGATTTAGATTTGACTATTAAAGCCGGTATTGCACATTTATGGTTTGTGACCCTGCACCCCTTTGAAGATGGCAATGGGCGTTTAACTCGGGCGATTACCGAGCGTATGCTCGCTAAAAGCGATGGCAGTGGCAGACGTTTTTATAGTATGTCAGCGCAAATTTTAGCAACTCGGTCAGAGTATTATACGATTTTGGAATCCACTCAAAAAGGCTTAACGTCAGTGACAGACTGGTTAGTTTGGTTTTTACAAACGCTAGGACAGGCTTTAACGATGGCACTCACTCGTACCCAAAGAACGGTTGATAAAGCCCAATTTTGGCATACGCATCGCCATATAACGTTTAATGAACGCCAAGTGATAATGATTAATCGATTGTGGGGCGACTTCTTTGGTAAATTGACCACTAAGAAATGGGCTATGATGACAAAAACATCGCCAGATACGGCTTTGCGAGATATTAATGACTTAGTTGATAAGGGTGTACTGGTTAAATCTGCAGCGTCTGGGCGCAGTCAAAGCTATGAGCTAAGCGCTCACGCTGATAGTTAAAATATTGGTATTTCGGTCAATACGCTAAAGTCTTGGAAGCAAGGTCAGCGCGAACCGAGCGGTTCAGCGCAAGTTTCACTTAAATTATTGGGCAAAAAACCTGAGCTTATTGATGAGATTGCTCATTTGGCGTAGTTTTCCAACTATATCAATTTCCAGTCTGGCCTAAGTTTATTTTGAGTTTTTGATAAGCTCTAGTAATGGGTTTATCCGACGCTGTTTAATAGACAAGTTAATTTACAAAAATAGGGGATAAAAGCCCCTGTTTTTTGTGAAAATGGAAGTGTCTAGAAAACCAGCGTTTTTTAGACATTCTAAACTTTATCACTTTAAAAAATATTAAACAAAACTTTTTCAAAATTATTTATTCGAATTCTACTAACGCATTTCAACGCTTTTTGCACTAATCTTGCTTTGAAATAACATAACCTGATACATTTTGATAACAGGTTGCGAAAAGGTTTCACCCCACTGTCTCCAAATTGGCACAAATACTAAAGCCGTGATAACTGCCAAAATTACCGCCCCGAACATGTCGAATGGAAAGTGGATACCTAAAAACACTCTTGCCCAAGCGACCAAGCAACCAAATGCGAAGATAACGGATCCAATAATATATTTTTTGCTGAGCAAAAACCCCATGGCAACAGAACTAAACACCGTCATATGGTCACTGGGAAACGAGGCATCTGCAGAATGACTAATCAGCGTGTGACCCATACCTATCATAAAGGGTCGAGGGTGAGGGTAAATGTGGGTGATGATTTGAGCGATGCCCAATGCAATTAATGGAATACATGTTGATTTTAACACCAATTTTTTTTGATTATCATTACCCACTAGCCAATAGAAAATTAGAAAAGCAACCAAACTATAAAACAAGCCATTTGCTATCCAAATGGCTACCTGTACCAATATGGGATTAGTGTGGCTACTGGCATCAATTAGGCTAAATAACTGAAAATTAAGCTGTTCGTTCATTGTCATAATCCAATCATGAAGCCAGTAAAGCAGTGCGTTTATTGTGTTGATAATGTGCCACACCAATCAACATTGCCATGATAGCAATCGCAACCAAAGACGCGTTCAGTGTACCCAAATTTAACCCTCCTTTCGCCAACGGTTTGGTCAAAAAGTCCCCAAAAGTTGCCCCAAATGGACGAGTAAATACAAAGGCGAGCCAAAACAAAATCACGCCATTAATTTTTGAGAAGTAATGTAAAAGTATTACCACCGCAATGACACCGCCTGTCACCATTGAGCCTTGCAAATAACTTAATCCCAATTGGTCACCCAAAAAGTCACCAAATGCCGTACCTAGACTATTTTAGAACTTACGCACTATCCAAAGAAAGCATGATATGCTAAAGGAAAAGCAAGAA
>NZ_DAMAAE010000031.1:0-5664 GCF_031986685.1 Moraxella sp. CTOTU47915 | reverse complement strand
TAATTGATTATGTAGCTTATCCTAGCATATTTTTTAATCGTGAACAGGTTCTAAACACCGCTGGGGTGTTGATATCGTTTTTTTCAATCGGTGTGCCTGTAAAGCCTAGATAAGTGGCATTGGGCAAGGCATCACGCAAATATTTGGCAAAACCATAAACCGTGCGTTTGCCCGTCACGTCGCCAGCATCGTTTTTGACATCGACTTCTTTGGCGGCAAAGCCATATTGCGAGCGGTGCGCTTCGTCGGCGATGACGATGATATTATGGCGTTCGGACAGCGTGTCATAGACATTGCTACCGTCTTCTGGCTGGAATTTTTGAATGGTGGTAAAAATGAAACCGCCAGAATTGACTTTAAGTAGTTCTTTGAGCTGCTCTCGATCTCCGGCTTGTTTTGGAGATTGCCTAAGCAATTCAACCGATGCCGAGAATGTAGTAAAAAGCTAGTCGTCTAAGTCGTTACGGTCGGTCAATATAACCACGGTTGGGTTATTCATGGCAAGCACGATTTTGCCTGTGTAGAACACCATTGACATAAGGCTAAATTATTGCTGACATTATTGGGTGTGGTGAGTTGGTTATTTTGGCTGATACGCTAATAGGCTTCAAGTCATTGTTCTGGGGTAAGTTGTGGGTTGATGGTAGCGATAGCTTGCAGGACATTGTCTTGGAGCAAAACTTGGCTATAGGCTCGTAGCGGTTTTATGCCGTAGGGTTCGATATCGACGCCTTAAACGTGGCGATAGCCGATGTCTTGGAGTTGTTCGATAGCTATTTGTTCGATGTCAGATTCGTAGATTTCGCTCATAGGAACATCCGTTTCTGTTTTTTAAGTTTTGGGAAAGTGTGGCAATTTGCCACAGTTTTATTTGTCTAATTCTAACTCATTCAACATTTTTTCTAATTGATAAACTGCAACGCCAATCGGCTGGGGGTTTTGATTGAGTGCATATTCAACCACGACTTCGTTACGACTTTTACAAAGTAACAAGCCTATTGTTGGTGTGTCATGTTGGGTTTTGAGTTGCCTATCGACTGCAGTCACGTAGAAATTGAGTTGCCCGATATGCTCAGGTTTAAAATCGCCAGTTTTTAATTCGATGACAACGTAACAGCGAAGTTGCAGATGATAGAAAAGCAAATCGATATAAAAGTCGTCACCACCAACTTCAATATGCCGCTGTTTGCCAACAAACGCAAAACCTGTCCCTAACTCGAGTAAAAATGCCATAATATGCTGGGTTAAAGCGGTTTCTAATTCTCGTTCATGATAGGCTTCGCCTAAGCTGAGAAAGTCAAAAATATAAGGATCTTTGAAAGTTTGGGTCGCCAAATCTGAATGTATCTCTGGCAATGTCTGCGAAAAATTATTGACGGCTTGTCCTGTGCGTTCTAGCAGACCGCTTTCTATTTGATGGACTAAGACATTGCGTGACCAACCATGTTCAATGGCTTTTTGGGCGTACCATAGTCTTGTTTCATTGTGAGAAAATTTATCCAATAGTACAAGATTATGACCCCATGGTAATAGTGCAACAGCCTGCTGCACTATTTGCTTATCTTGCCATGCTTCGGCAAACTTACGCATATATTTTAGGTTGCGAGTAGAAAAACCTTTGATTTCTGGGAATTCGGTGGATAGGTCTTTGGATAGTCTGTCAATAACTTTTGCACCCCAACCTTGTTGGTCTTGACGTTGTAGGATGTTTTGTCCGATTTGCCAATATAACAGCACCAGTTCTTGATTAACCGCAAGTATAGCTCGTTGTTGAGATGAGCGAATCTGTGTTTTGAGCTGATTGAGCCAGTCTTGGTAGCTCTGTTCGCTGGTTTGCTCGGTTAAAGACATTGATAATTTTCTCTTGTTTGGAAAGTGTGGCAAATTGCCACAGTTTCGATTTTTCATGATTAGTTAAAAAGTGTGGCAAATTGCCACAGTTTTTCTTTTTTGGATAGAAAGTTTAAGATGACACATTTTTTGTCATTAACATTTCGATAAATTGCTCAATCTCAGTGCGTTGTTGTTGGTCTAAGTCTTTGGCATTGATTTCGACCAAATACTTTTTGCCTTTGTGATGAAATTTTCCAATCGGTTTACCATTAGAAATGATTGGTTTTATATCTAAAGGTGCAGCAATAGCGGGTGTTAAAATATCTTGGCTTAACTTTAAGCTTTGTTGCCTAATAAATTCTGCAATTTTTCCTTGTTCGAGCTTACCAAGCTCTAACATATCCCAGACATGGGATAAGATTTCTGTTGTTTGTTGTTCTGATAGTTGTAGTTCATTAATAACTTGCTTGATATCATAGGCTGCCGAGCGAGAGAGCAATTTAGGATTGCGTTCAACCTTTTTTAAAAAACTTGCTGGTAAATCGCGGTAAGCGAAATATCGATACATCTCTTTGCGATCAATACCAACGGCTTCTGCTAAACGAGACTTATTTGGAAATAACGATTCGATACTACGCAGTGCTTTACCAATTTCAAAATCGCAAAGATCTTCTCGACTCGCATTTTCTGCTAATGCTAAAATGGCAATTTCACTATCATCTGCTTGGGTCACAATTGCATCGATATGAGTTTTGCCCAGTAACTCATGCGCTTTAAATCGGCGTTCACCAGCGATTAGCTCGTAGTTTCCTTCATCGATCTCTCGAACTGTAACCGGCTGTAAAAGCCCCATCTCTTTAATAGATTCAGCCAAACTAGCAATTTCTTTTTCATCAAATACAGTACGGGGCTGAAAACGGTTAGGACGTACTTTATTTAGCGGTAACTTTTTTAGTTCATTGCCCAACTCTAAATGAGCTGACTGATTTGCATTAAGATGCTTTGCGCTGTTCTCAGCTAACTTCTGGGCTAACAATGCTTTGATATCTTTACTCATCATCAGCCTCATTATTTCCAATGACTAAATCTTCTTGATTATCTTTATGAATGGGTAGATTTAATTCATTCACCACCCATAATGCAAATTTTCTAAATTCACGAGCGACCTTGGAGGTACGGTCAATTCTTTGGATACTGGTTTGGGCCATAGCAGCCTGATTAATTTTGGTACTAGTAGGAATTTTAATAGGAATCAGTTTTCCAAGCTGCTCTCTGGCTGAACTTTCGATGAGCTTGCAAACCGTTTGGCGTTCATCATGGCGTATCAGCAATGCGCCTAATAAATTAAGTTTAGGGTTAATACGATAAATTTTTTGAAGGTGTTTAACCAAATCAGTTACGCCATACATTCCGTACTGAGAACCCGATTCAATCGGTATAATTAAATCGGTTGCCGCAGCTAAGGCATTACTGGTCAATAGTTTCAAACTAGGTGGACAGTCAATAAGAATAACATCATATAAACCTATTAACGGAGATATTTTGTCTCTTAATTCCTCTGAAGGACGTGGCGCTTCTTCTTTCAATTTATCTTCTGCAGCACCTAGCGCTAATGATCCATAGATAAGTGATACCCCCTCTATATTAGTATCCTCATGAATAGCTAGAGGAAGTTTTTCAGCTTCCGATAGTAATAGTTCAGCGATGGTGACGCTGACTTCGCTAGGGTGGTCTTTGCCAATATGTAGACTTGCATTAGCTTGAGGGTCAAGGTCAATGACTAGGACAGATAGTTCAAGCTTTGCCAGTTCTGCTGCCAGGTTGACCACTGTAGTGGTCTTACCACAGCCACCTTTGTGATTGGCAACAGCGATAATTTTAGTCTGCTTTTTTATCATTTTGTGTACGATACCATTAAAAAGTGTGCATGGTATTATAGCTTATAATCAACAGTATTAGGACTTTGCTTACATAAAAAAGTGTAGATAGTTGAGATGCTAATTGAAAAATTAAAAAGATGAATTGGTAAGCTATCGGGCATATTTGACCTATGTTAGGCTATAACATTTTACATATACATAACCATAACCATAACCATAACCATTGAGTTTAACATGTCATCAGGCTGTCACTATCCTCAACTATTCTACAAAATTCGAATTCTAAATTTTGAGGATAGTATGAAAAACGCCAAATTAAAACTTCTTATTAAAAGCCTATGCATGATGGCACCATTGACGCTTACCGCCTGCAACAACGACAATGATAGTAACAATCAAAGTATTGTTGAAAAACCAACGCTACAAACTGTCTTAAACAACTTCAAAAATGGTGCAGCCTTACCTACTAAAGCCTTAATGTCTACCAAAGACGCCGATGGTAAAAATGTGACAATCTATCAAGGCGGCTATGGTTCTGATGGTTTCGTCAACCCTAATGACCCAACCCAATTTTATGCACTTACTGACCGCGGTCCAAACTCAGATGTTGTACACGGTGATCCTAATATTGAAAAAGGCGAAGGCAAAGCTTTCCCTATTCCAAATTACACCCCAAATGTCGGTCTGTTCCAAATCAACTCAGATGGCAAAATTAGTCTAGTTAAAATTATTGAATTAAAACGTCCAGATGGTATTACTAAAACCACAGGACTTCCTAATCCTATCAATGGCGCGACCAAAGAAGTGGCTTATATTCAGAACAATACTGACAATGCTTACGGTACGCTGATGTTGGCAGATCAAACTAAGCCGTATAGTGCAACCACCAATTCTACTAAAACTGATGCGTATGGCATTGATGCAGAAGGCCTAGCAGTGATGAAAGACGGCACGTTTTGGGTCAGCGATGAATACGGCCCGCACATTGTACATTATGATGCAACCGGTAAAGAAATTGGTCGCATCAATGCCTTTAGTAGTGGGGAAGGTGCTAGTACTGTTACCATCAATAATAAAGTCATCACGTTGCCTGGCGAATTTAAGAATCGCCGTGCCAATCGTGGTATGGAAGGCTTAACTATTACGCCTGATCAGCAGTATTTAGTCGGTATCATGCAATCAGCCTTATATAACCCTAACAAAGATACTAAAAAATCTAATTTAACTCGCTTAGTACGTATTAACTTAGCGACAGGACAGATTGAACAATTTATCTATCAACAAACCGAAGCTGACTCAAACTCCGGTATTGTGGCAATTGATAAAGATACCTTTTATGTGATTGAACGTGATGGTGACTTCCCTAAAGACAATGCCAATGCGGTCAAAAAAGTCTTTAAAGTCGATCTAAGAAATGGCACTAATATTGAAAGCATCACTAACAATGGCAGCATCACCCAAGATGACAAACTGGGGCTATTAATTGGTGGTAAAACCCTTGAACAGTTAACGCTAAATGCGGATGATTGGACAACCCTAAAAAACAATGGCATTAACCCTGTTAGCAAAACAGAATATCTAAATGCTGTCACTAAACTTAATTATCCGCACGATAAGTTAGAAGGTTTGATGTTATTCCCGAATGGGGCATTGGGTTTAATCAATGATGATGACTTTGGGATTATGCCACAGGATAAATATAATAAAGACTATATCACCCAAAAATATGTCGACAAAGCTAATACTGATGTTGATAGTGACCGCCTGTATATTTATCGTCCTTAACGTTATAAATCATAAAGTGAGAGCTATATATTTGGCTCTTACTTTATCCTGTTTAATTTATGTGACTTTTATAAATAAGGGTCAGTAGTAAGCATCCGACCAACCCCTATAGCATTTTCCAAACATGAGGCAGGAGCTCATCAATATCCTTATCTTTATGGGTAGG
>NZ_DAMAAE010000030.1:0-7842 GCF_031986685.1 Moraxella sp. CTOTU47915 | reverse complement strand
GACGAGTTTCTTAAGGTAGTTTATATTTGTCTAAAAAACCCTGGTTTTTTAGACAATTAAAGGATACTTAAAAATACTCGATAAAAGTCGTTAAATACCTATTTTTTCCGTTTTCTGTGCTGACCCCAGGTTAAAGACAAAGAGCCGATGCTTGTCTAAGATTGAACCCTAAGTAATTCACATCAACACCCTTATTGCGATTTTAGCTGAATTATGCATTAGTTTTCGCTACACTGATACAAATTTTATTTTGAGATCAGACGCATGAATGCTTTTGACATTGCTGCTATTTTCTTGACCTTGACTGCCTTACTTGCTTATATCAATCATCGCTTTATCGGTCTACCGACTACCATCGGTGTGATGGTCATCTCACTACTGCTCTCACTTATTGCGATTGTTCTCAATGCCTTAGGATTTGATACACTGATTGATTATGAAAAAATGCTGGTCGGTCAGCTTGATTTCACTGAAATACTCATGGATGGGATGCTCTCCATGTTGTTATTTGCTGGTGCATTGCATATCAACTTGCAGGATTTACGACGCTATAAGCTGCCTATAGCCTTGCTTGCTGTGGTAGGTACGGTGGTATCAACTTTTATTGTCGCAGGATTGACGTATGTCGCCTTACAATGGCTAGGATTTAACCTTGGTTTTATCTGGTGTTTATTGTTTGGGGCGCTCATTTCACCAACCGACCCGATTGCTGTTATGGGGATTTTAGCCAATGCTAATGCCCCTAAAAGCCTCAACACGGTGATTTCAGGCGAGTCATTGTTTAATGATGGGGTAGGGGTAGTGATTTTTATGTTGCTACTTGGCGTATTGACCAGTGGTGAGATACCAACCGCAGGGCATATCGGGCATTTATTGTTAATTGAAGCGGGTGGTGGTATTTCATTTGGCTTGTTACTAGGAACAATTCTCTACTATTTGCTAAAGAGCATTGATTCGTATCAAGAAGAGGTGTTATTAACTTTAGCTGGGGTGTTAGGCGGTTACGCCTTGGCCAGTCACTGGCATTTATCAGCACCACTTGCGATGGTTGTCGTGGGTTTAATGGTCGGCAATCAAGGGCGAAGCTATGCCATGAGCGATAATACTCGTCACTATGTGGATTTGTTTTGGGAACTCGTTGATGAGATTTTAAATGCCATTTTGTTTGTATTGATTGGTCTTGAAATTGTGATGGTGAGTTTGAATAGCAATTTGCTAATAGCGGCGATATTAGCGGTAGCTATTGGTTTACTCGCTCGTTTGATGGTTGTTGGCGGTGTAACGTTTAATCTACAAAAATATTTAGGTTTGCCCAAAGGTGCTTGGAAAGTATTGACTTGGGGTGGACTGCGAGGCGGTATTTCAGTGGCATTAGTATTACAATTACCTGCCGGTGCCGAGCGAGATTTGTTATTAACGTTGACTTATGCGATTGTGGTATTTTCCATTTTAATTCAAGGTCTAACGATTGGCCGAGTGGCAAAAAGTGTGACAGCCAGTCAGCTAAAGGTGCTATAAAGGTATCAATATGTTTGAATTAATCCTATCTTTTATTGATTATTTGCCTACTACCTATGTCAGTATGGTGAGCCAAGCGGATATGCTGGGCGACAAGGTGAATGAATACCAAACCATTATGACATCAGCGAATCATCTATTGCAGCAGATGATAAGCCGCATTCCATATTTGATAGTTGCTTCACTTGTGTTTGTAATATTTTGGGTGTTGTCGATTTTTTTTAAAAAAGCGGTCACTAGAATACTAGGGAGTCGTAAACACCATCAAAATTTAGTTACAGTCTTTAGGCGGGTGGGTAGTGCACTTATTTTATTTTTAGGCTTTATGGTCGCCATGATTATCGCTGTACCAAGCTTCACACCGGGTAAACTCATTGGTGCATTAGGGATAGGGTCGGTTGCGATTGGTTTTGCTTTTAAAGACATCTTCCAAAATCTATTATCAGGCATATTGTTATTATTATCAGAGCCATTTCGTATTGGCGACCAAATTATTTCGGGCAATTTTGAAGGTACGGTCGAAGATATTCAAATACGTGCAACCACAATCCGCACCTATGACGGCAGAAAAGTCGTAATTCCTAATTCTCAACTTTATACCAGTACCATGACCGTCAATACTGCCTATTCACAACGCCGTCTAGAATTCGATGTAGGCATCGGGTATGAAAACAACATCATTGATGCTCAACGAGTGATTTTAAGTGTGTTAAAGGCAGCGCCAACAGTATCGAAACTGGCAGAACCGTCTGTAATTGCTACAGCGTTAGCAGATAGCAGCGTGGTTTTAAGGGTACGTTGGTTTATCGATGATGGTACACAGACTAATCGAGTAGCTTCTATCAATGAAGTTATTATTTTGGTTAAGGAGGCATTGGAAAAAGCGAATATATCCATTCCTTTTCCGGTTACTACATTGGATACCAACCATCCATTATTGGTAAAAATAGAAAATAGTTCAGATATAAAAAACTAACCTTGTCCTTTAATCAAGTAAAATTATTATGATGGATTTAAGCACATTAACGTTTACCAAAATAAAAGATAATCCTAAACTAGTTGATCAATCTTTTAGCTTGTATAAAACCTCAGTTGTCCCCGACAAGGCATCAGTAGAAGTTACCGACGCCCTTGCACTGACGCAAGAGGATATTGAAAATTTAACCGATCAAGGATTTGATGAGAAAACTATCGAAGCTGTTGCCCAAGCGGTAAATGAGCAGCTTAGTAGTAATGCCAATGAAGAGGAAGATAGCGATAAAACTGACAGGAAATCGACCACAGAACCTCATTTAAATGCTAAGCATCAAACTCATAATATTGACGCCTCAAATGAACCAAATAAAACGTTAACCTTTGAGATGATCGACAAGAATATTCATCAAACTGTACAAAAGCAGTTAGAAGAACAGCAAGAAGCTCAGTACGAAGCCTTTAAACAGTATCTTGCTAAAAAAAATAGCGAACAAACCATTGATTATCGTCAAGTGCGTATCAATATCGAATCGGGGGCATTACCCACACGGGCATTTTATTTGTTAAATGGACTGGCGGCAATCATTGCTGGTTTTGGTTTATTGGCTAACTCCCCTGCGGTTGTGATTGGTGCGATGCTAGTGGCGATGCTGATTGGACCTATCAGCGGTATTGCGCTAGCCATTATCGATGCGCGTTTTGCCTTACTCAAAAAATCCTTACTGACGTTATTTTCAGGCGGTGTGCTGATATATGCGATTGGTATGATATTAGGCTTGCTTTACCCAGAACAGTCACAAAGCCAAGAAATCATCGCCCGTACCGCCCCCAATACTATGGATGTGATGGTAGCACTCGCAGGCGGAACTGCCGGCGCGTATGCCACGATTTCTCGCAATTTATCTGTTGCCGTAGTAGGAGTGGCAGTGGCAACCGCTTTGGTGCCACCGCTGACCGCTAGCGGCATATTGTTAGCAAATGGTAAATACGATTTGGCATTAGGGGCATTGATTTTGACGCTAACCAATATCTTAGCGATTCAGTTTACCAATGCACTTGTGCTCTGGGTTGCAGGGTTTCGAAGGCTTGATACCGATGCGGCAGAAGATGAAAAAGTTAAGGATTCTAAATGGCAGCAAAGCTTGCTATTTATACGTCGCAATGCGGTATCCTTGGTACTGTTAATCGGGATTAGTATTTATTTAACCCTGAATTTTCAGCAAAAACTTAAACAACAAAGTTATGAAGCAGCCGTCAATAAAATTGTTAAACAATCCATTGCAAATCAGCCAAATTATGTAGTTAGCATTAGCTATGATGTGGCAGATAAAACCACTAAAAAATCGCCTACTGATACGTCTAAACCTTACCTTATTCGCATATTATTACAAGGTTTAACAGCACCGAAACATAGTGATATCCAATCAATGGAACAAAAAATTATTGCATTATCTAGGGCTCGCTTTCCAAGTCGCCCACAAGCTAAACTGCAAGTACGATTCGTACCAGAACAAGTGATTGAAACAACGCCAATCACTAAAGATGATGTTAAACTTGATGAGGCATCACTTAGTCAGATTAAAGAGAGTAACAAGTAAGACTCAATTATGTTATTTATTGCCAAAAGGGTAAGCAATAGTGTTTATAGTGTGAGTTATCAATAATATCTCTTAATAATATTGAAAATGGAGTAGGCAAATAATTGATTTTAAAAATATTATTTTAACATAACAAGTATTAGGCAAGTTGAGTTTGAAGATGAATCAGTTAACAATAGTGCTGTCGTAATAGGATAAAATATACATTCCTTGAATGTAAAACAAGTCAGTGCCTACGCTAAGTAAAACTGCACGGATGCTTAAAATGTATTACCAAACCCACAGTTTAGTAGTCACAACCTTAAACGCAATTCATTTTACCTTGAAAAATCAGCGTTTGTCTCATTAGCTAAAAACTCTTATAGTCACGCCTCAAGTTTTTTAACAAAAGCGAATCAACTATGAGCCAAATATTTGCGCAGGCAACCCCACGAACCCAAGCGCCATACCGTAACGATGTAGTAGGGTCATTTTTACGCACTGACGCGCTAAAAAATGCCAAAACCGAATTGCAAACTGGCAAAATCAACCAAGCGGCATTTGACAAAATCCTAAAAGACGAAATCCAAAATCTTGTGAATCTACAAAAACGCCATGGACTGCACGCCGTGACCGATGGTGAATTTAGCCGTGTGTGGTGGCATTTAGATTTTTTAGCGGGGCTAGATGGCATTGAGATGATTAGCCTTGAAAAATTTCCTGTTGCGTTTAAGGGTGCGAAACCTAAGGGTAACACCATTGCCATTGTGGGTAAAATCGACTTTAGTGACGACCATCCCTTTGTCAAAGCCTATCAACTTTTAAAAGATTGTGCGGGTAATTACCCAACAAAATTCACCATCCCATCACCCAGTATGCTGCACTTATTGGCTTGTATACGTGATGAAAATTACCAGCCGATTGACCTTTACCAAGAAGAAAGCCAGCTATTTGATGACATTGCTAACGCATACATTAAAGCGTTAAACAAATTTTATGCATTAGGTCTACGTAATTTACAACTTGATGATACAAGTTGGGGGCAGTTTTGCTCGCTCGATAAACGAGCGGAATTTGAGGCTCGTGGTATTGATTTGGATAAAGTTGCTAAAAATTATGTGACGGTACTCAATCGTATTGTAGATGCCAAACCTGATGATATGCAAATTACCATGCATATTTGTCGTGGTAATTTTCGTTCAACTTGGTTCTCTGAAGGTGGTTATGCGCCTATTGCTGAGGTGTTGTTTGGTACCTGCAGAGTAGATGGTTTTTTCTTAGAATATGATAGTGAACGCGCGGGAGATTTTGCACCGTTACAACATATCAAAAATCAGCAAGTTGTACTAGGTCTGGTCACGTCAAAAACAGGCGATTTGGAAGATAAAAACGTTATTATTGAGCGGATTAAAGAAGCAGCCCAGTTTGTAGATATTAACCAGTTATGTATAAGTCCCCAATGTGGTTTTGCCTCAACCGAAGAAGGTAATATTTTGACTGAAGAAGCTCAATGGGCAAAACTCGATTTAATTAAAGAGATTGCTGATGAGGTATGGGGTAACTAGTGACCTCTGCTGTCAACAATGGAGAAAAAAACTTGGTAGATTGATGTTACTGTTATTTTCTTTGAATTTGACGATGGATTCAGCTTTGAATGTTTAACTGTATTCTTTTCTTAGTCACGATAAACTTCTGTTTAGTATTCTAGGTTACCAAATATTTTCTTCCGTTTTTCAGCATATATCAGATTTAGTTATGCCTACCAAACTTTAAATTAATTGAGTAGAACGCATTACCTTACACAACAATACTTTATACTTTTTTATTGTCATGTTTAAATAAAACCGCTTAAAAACAACCTGATAATAAAAAAGGTACTTAACCTATGATAATGAATAAAAACGTGAATAATAAATGGCATGCTGACCCATTTTTTCAACAAGCCACCCACACAAGACAGATGTCACAAGGTCAAGCTCAGCTGCCTATTAAGTACTTTGATGTGTCAAGCCTGATTGCTTTTTTTATGGTGGATTATGACAAAGCAGTCAGTGTATTGGACAATCCAAAGTTAAAGGTTGCCAAGCTTATAGGCAATAAAGCGCTATTTAGTCTAGCTTTCTATGATTATCGTGAATTAACTGATGGCGAGCCTTATCACGAAGTTGCATCGAGTATGCTTGTCTATCCTGCAGACCAAGACACACCTGCTCATCCATTGATGGAAATGACATTACCACCAGATCGACGCAATACCGGTATGTGGATTTGTGATTTACCGGTAACCACTGAAGCTGCGTGTCGTGCAGGTAAAGAATTATGGGGCTACCCGAAATTCGTCACCGATATTGATTTTAATTTAAACGATAAGGATTTTAGTAGTTCTGTCAAACATCCAGAGAATCCTCAAACATCCATCTTGTCATTATCAGGTACGATCGGCGTCTCAGTTACCGCCCCTTGGGCAGACTTAGTTTTATATTCAATGTTAAATGATGCGTTAATAAGGGCAACCGCAGATACACGTACATTAAATGGCGCTAAAATTGCCACTAAAGGTAATCTTAAGCTAAGTGTTGATTCAACGAACACTCACCCAATGACACAAAGGCTCAATAGCCTTGAGTTAAATGGCGCGACACCTTTTTCAGTCACCTTTACTGATAGCTTGCAATTGCGTTTAAATGAAGGCGTAATTTTTGATTGATAATTCGAACTTCAAAAACCTGCTTATAGAGGTCACCACAGAAAACGGAATAATAGCACGTTCAGGAATTTTATCGAATTTTAACACCTTCTAAAACAAAGACTTACTGGCTTTGAGTATTTTTAAATCAATTTAGATCCCATCAGGTCGCTATATGTAGAGCATATCACCAGATCGCAAAGCTTGAAGGCAGTTTTCTAGTTGAGGGCGTTTATCTTTTACTGAGAAAATTTGCTCTTGAAAGATTTTTTCACAAACACAGTTGATTAGTGCGTCAAGTTATAAATCAAGGGGGAGTTGGTCAATCGTCAATGTGCGAGCATAGCCGATTTTCATAAGTGCCTTTGCGAATGTTTATAAAGCAAAATATAAGGCTTTATCATACGCTATTTAATAAATGAGTTGTTATACAAAAAATCGCTAGAATAGCCATTTAAATCTGGTGAGAGCAAAGTGTCTATTAAACCCTGGTTTTTTAGACAGTTGAAAAACGCTTAAAAATACTCGACAAAATTCCTTACCGCCCTATTTTTTCCGTTTTCTGTGCTGACCCCATGATGAGCAATAAGTTTTTCAGAATAGAGCTTAGGCTGATTTAACGCCATATTTATGACATCTGTCATACTCATATCAGCTGTCAATGCCACGATAACAATTGGGAAAAGCAAGCGCATACCAAATACAGCTACTAGAATACCAACTGTTAAAAAAATTGTTTTCCAAAATTTATCCCAGTGCTTGAGAACCGATGCATTGACTACTGCATTATCGAATGATAAAGATACCTCCATGACAGCTAGGTTCTGTTGAACATTCAAAGCTTCAGCCAATGATAAGCAAAGGCTAGAGCAACCAAATTCTCATAATTACGTTTAAGCTTCTCATACCTTGTCGCAATACCCCGATAATGCTTAATACGGCAAAAAGCATTTTCAACCAAATGACGAGACTTGTATAAATGCCAATCCATATGTTCATTTGATAATTTAGTGTTACGCTTTCTTGGAATATTATACCAAACCCATAAAATATAGTATTATAGCTATATGAAAGAATCAAACCCAA
>NZ_DAMAAE010000029.1:0-8311 GCF_031986685.1 Moraxella sp. CTOTU47915 | reverse complement strand
TCCCACACTTTGACCTGTGGCAGGACATACTGCCCCATAAAGGTAAGTCGAGATAGTGAGATTGTTGCCTTCGTATGGGGCAAACGCAACTTAAAGACAGCCACACAGCTACGAGCCAAGCTTGATGAATTAGGTGTTGATTTTGGCTATGTCTGCTGTGATAACTGGGATAGCTTTTTAACCGCCTTTGATTTTGATTTTAAAAAGGTGGGTAAATACCATACGGTTGATATTGAAGGGAACAACAATCGTTTTAGGCAAAGGCTTAGGCGAGTCTTTCGAAAGACAAGCTGTTTTTCGAAAAAGCTAGCAAATCATTTTAAAGCGTTTGATTTACTGTTTCACTATGTCAATTATGGCTGGGTATAGTAAGTATTCTTTTTATACCACAGCCGAAAATTCTAGTTAACGTTAGTTCACAAATTTTTTTCTGTATTGTTACTCTTATATGAATTTTAGTGCTAAAATTTATTTTAGAAACAGTTTTTAATTTCTATTTGTTACATTACAAGTAATGATATAAATTAGAATTTACGTACTATCTTAAACAAAAAACCATAATAGCCCTACCTTCTTGTGAGTTTTTTTATCAATAACTCTATTAAGGGAATATATTGTGCTTGAATAAATAAAGATTTGGAAAGCTTTATTTTTTCTATAGTAAATGTTGATAAATGTTCTATTAGATACTTAAAAAGGATTTTTACAAAGTACTATTAAATAGTTGTCAGCTATTTTTTAAGACTAAAACATGAAAAAATCTTATTATATTCTGATCGCCTTGATATTGGCTGTGGCAGTCGCTTTTGCTGTGTATATGAACTACAAACGTACCGCTGATACGACCCCAGAAGGCTTTGCCTCTTCCAATGGACGTCTACAACTACAAAATATCGATGTGGCTAGCCTACGCGCAGGACGTGTCAGCCAAGTGCTTGTGCATGAAGGTGACTTGGTCGAAAAAGGCACGCCACTGGTGACCTTATCTTCTGAAGAACTTGATACTCAACTGCAAGGTGCCGAAGCTGCCAAATTGCAAGCCGAAGCTGCCAAATTGCAAGCCGAAGGCCGTAAATCGCAAGCGCAAGCTGCCAAAGCTCGTGCTGAAGGCGCGGTCACTCGTGCCATGGGTACCGAAAAACGTGCTGAAGGTGGCTATGCTCGTACCCAAGGCGGTGTCAACCAAGCCGATGCGGTGATTGCTGCTAAAAAAGCCCAATTACAAATCGCGCTAGACAATCTAAATAACACAAAAGCATTGCGGAAAGATGACTTAGTTTCTATCGCTGAATTACAACAGCGTGAGCAGGCCTACCAAGCTGCCAAAGCCGAAGTTCTTGCTGCTCAAGCCGCCAAAGCACAAGCAGCAGCAGGTGGCACAGAAGCACAAGCAGGTATTGCTGAAGCCCAATCGGGTATTGCCGAGGCCAAAGCAGCCGTTGCCGAAGCCCAAGCAGGAATTAACCAAGCCCAAGCAGGGATCGAGCAAGCCCAAGCAGGAATCAACCAAGCCCAATCTCAAATAAATCGTGTCAAATCGATTCAATCAGATATGTATGTGCGTGCCCCACAAGCAGGGCGGGTTGAATATCGCATTGTCGAAGTGGGCAATGTGATTGCCCCTGGTAGCAAAGTTGTAACCTTAGTTGATCCAAACGATGTCTATCTTGAAATCTTTTTGCCAACTGACAGCAGTAATCAAGTTCAAATTGGTAGCCCTGCCCGTATCGTGTTAGACGGTATCAAAGCCGTACTCCCTGCCAAAGTTAGCTTTGTGGCTAACCAATCACAATTCACGCCAAAATCCGTCGAAACCAAAAACGAACGTGAAAAGATGATGTACCGTGTCAAATTAAGTCTTGATCCACAAGTGGCAAGCCGTTACCAAACCTTGCTCAAAGGCGGTATGACAGCCCAAGGTTATGTGCAACTTGATCCAAGTAAAGCATGGAGCAAGGACCTAGAAGTCAACATGCCATCGATTGTACCAATCGCCCCAAGCCGACCTGTACATCCACAAATCGCATCCACCGTAACGGTAGGGCAATAACCGACAAAGGATGCGTCAGCATGACTTTCGATAACACTCAATCCAAAGACAATAGTGATGACTTTGCTGTAGTAGTGAGCAATGTCTCGCATCGCTATGGTAAGGTCATCCAAGCCATCAAAAACGTCAGTATAGCCCTTCCCAAATCTGCTACCATCGGTCTGGTCGGGCCTGATGGCGTCGGCAAATCGACCTTGCTAAGCCTAATTGCTGGGATGAAAAAAATCCAAACTGGCACAGTTCAAGTGCTGAACAAGGATATGCACAATAAAAAAGCTCGAGAGTTTTTACTCAATAAAGTCGCCTTTATGCCACAAGGCTTGGGACATAACCTTTACCCGACCCTATCGGTTTTTGAAAATATCGACTTTCATGCTCGGCTATTTAGCATTGACAAAGCTTCTCGCCAAGCTCGTATTGAGCGATTATTGGTAGCGACCGACTTGCTTAAGTTCAAAGACCGTCCGGCTGGCAAACTCTCTGGGGGTATGAAACAAAAACTCAGCCTGTGCTGTGCCTTGGTGCACGACCCAGATTTGCTAATTTTGGATGAACCGACAACAGGGGTTGACCCCCTCTCGCGTCAGCAGTTCTGGCGATTGGTCGATTCGCTCCGAGCCGAGAACCCAAGCATGACCGTGCTTGTTTCGACAGCGTATATCGATGAAGCCGCCCAGTTTGAGTACATCATCGCGATGAACGATGGCGAAGTGCTAATTAATGATAAAACCACCAATGTGGTGAAAAAATATGCCCAAAACTATTACGATGCTGAAGGTCGGCTCAACCTTGAAGAAGCCTATAATGTGCTATTGCCAGAAAATAAACGCGGCGACAGTAACTTTACAGTACCCCCGTTTGTACCCGACCCTAGCCTACCACCAGCCATTAAAGCCGAAGGCTTAACCAAACGCTTTGGTGACTTTGTGGCAGTGAACCATGTGAGTTTTAGTATCGCTCAAGGTGAGATTTTTGGCTTTTTAGGGTCAAATGGTTGCGGTAAATCCACTACCATGAAAATGTTGACAGGCTTACTTGATGTGACTGAAGGTACAGCCAAATTGCTTGGCGAACCTGTTACCGCAGGTAGCATCGAAAACCGCCTAAAAGTCGGCTATATGTCACAAGCTTTCTCTCTTTACGAAGAACTGACTGTACGTGGTAACTTAAAACTCCATGCCAAACTATACCGTATTCCAGAAAGTGAACAGAAAAACTATATCGACCAAAGCCTTGCTACCTTTGATTTGACCAAAGAAGCCGACAAACTGCCGGCAGATTTACCACTGGGTATTCGCCAACGCCTGCAATTAGCAGCTGCATGCTTGCACCAACCTAAAGTGTTGATTTTAGATGAGCCGACGTCAGGGGTTGACCCCGCTGCAAGGGATATGTTTTGGAAAAAATTGGTCGAATTATCTCGTGAACAACGGATTACCATTTTTGTCTCCACCCATTTTATGAGTGAAGCGGTGCGTTGTGATCGTATTTCGCTGATGCAGCAAGGCAACTTGCTAGCGGTGGGCAAACCACGAGAGTTACAAGCCAACAAACACGCCAAAACGTTGGAAGAAGCCTTTATCGAGTATTTACTCGAAGCATCCAATGACAACAAAGTCGAGCAAAAACCCACTAGAGCTAATAATCAAGCAAATGGCGAACAGATCAAATCAATCACACCACAAACACAATCGGCTAAAGAGACCGGTAAAAAAGCCACCCACCGTAAAGGCTTATGGGCTTGGTTGTCACTCATGCTTGCTTTTGCCAATCGGGAAAGCAAAGAATTACGCCGAGATAAAATTCGACTATCATTTGCTTTGATTGGCCCTGTGATCATCATGATGACGGTAGCGTATGCTGTGTCGTTTGACATTAATCATTTGAACATGGCAGTTATCGACCACGACCAAAGTACTGAAAGCCGTGAACTTATCCAATATTTTGATGGTTCGCCTTATTTTTCGGGCGTAAAAAAGCTTGACTCTATCGAAGAAATCCAAACGCAGCTTAAAAGCGGTCAATCTAAACTGGTGTTAGAAATCCCTGACCATTTCGCTTCAGATATGAAGCACTTAGACAGACCTGAGATTAATTTTTATATTGACGGTAGTGCGCCCTTTATTGCAGAGAATATCAAAGGCTTTGTCACAGGTATTTTACTCAACTATGCCCAAGACAAAATCCGTCAAACAGGCTTACCCCTTGATACCCGCCCTGTGATGGTGATAGACCCGCGTTTTTTATATAACCAAGGCTTTGCCAGTATTTATGCCATCATCCCTGGCACGATTATGCTTGGCTTGATTTTGATTCCTGCGATGATGACTGCTTTAGGGGTAGTACGAGAAAAAGAACTCGGCTCAATTAGCAATCTTTATACCTCTCCTGCCTCAACCACCCAGTTTTTAATAGGAAAGCAAATACCCTATATTTTGACCGCATTGGGCAGTTATTTTAGCTTAGTTTGGATTGCAATCGTCATTATTGGTGTACCGATAAAAGGCTCGTTTATGGGACTAACCATTGGGGCATTTTTGTTGGTGTGTACTGCAACAGGCTTTGGATTATGGATTTCTTCAATGATGAAAACCCAAGTTTCTGCTGTGTTTGCTACGGCGGTGGCTGCCATGATTCCTGCATTGAACTTCTCAGGATTTTTATACCCACTGTCATCGATCACAGGCAGTAGCCATTGGGTAGGTCAAGCTTTTCCTGCGGCATACTTCCAACAAATCAGCTTAGGTGCATTTACCAAAGGGTTAGACATTGACAGTTTTGTGCATAACTATGTGATTATTTTAGGCTTTGGGGTTGCCTATGTAACCTTGGCAAGTCTGTGTTTGCAAAAACAGGAGAAATAAGCCATGTATCATCAAGTTAGCAGGCCACCATCCCCATGGGGACAATGGGTTAAAAACGTCATCACCTTAACCAACAAAGAGTTTCAAACCCTATTTAGCGATAAAATGGTAATTATCATCATTGCTTTTTTGTTCACCGTGTCTATTTATACCATTTCGACAGGGATCACTACCGAAGTGCATAACGCCACTGTGGCAGTGGTTGACCACGACCAATCGCAAATGAGCAATTATATGGTATCGACCCTACAACCACCAAACTTTCAAAAACCCGTGTATGTACCAGACACTGAAAAACTCAGTGATGGCTTTGATAAAGGCGACTATATTTTCTCGCTTGAATTTCCAGAAAATTTTGAGAAAGACGTGCGGGATAATAAACATCCAACGGTGCAACTTTCTGCTGATGCCACTGCCGTGTCGCAAGCAGGGGTGGGTATGGTATATATCCAAGAGATTTTTAATAAAGAAAGCTATAACTATCTTAAAAAAACCAGCCCGTTAGATCAACTACCGGTCAAGGTGCAAACCAGCGTGTGGTTTAATCCGAATACTACCAGCCATTGGTTTTTCTCGGTAACCAACATTGTGGGCTTCATTTTTTTACTTGCCATGATGCTAGTGGGCGCAGCGATTATCCGTGAAAAAGAACGAGGAACGATTGAGCATTTACTGGTCATGCCTGTTTCCGCCAACCAAATAGCCTTGTCAAAAATCATCAGTAACGGCGTGGTGATAGCGACGGCTGCGTTTTTATCCTTGATGTTTGTGGTGCAAGGGTGGCTTGGTGTCCAGATTAATGGCTCAATTGCCTTGTATATGCTGGGTACATTTTTATTTTTATTCTCGGCGTCGGCAATGGGTATTATGTTTGCTACCCTTGCGCCGACTTTGCCACAATTTGGACTATTGTCGTTGCCGGTGTATGTGGTTTTACGACTAATATCAGGCGGCGATGGCCCCTTTGAGAGTATGCCTACCTGGGTGCAAAGTATTTCGCAATTCTCCCCTGTGACCCAATATGCCTTATTTAGCCATGCGGTACTATTTCGTGACGCCAATTTGCCTATCGTGGGACATTATTTGCTCGAGATGACCGTGTCAGGTCTGATTTTTATGTTTTTTGCCCTAAAACGCTTCCGTAGTATGCTTGATAAACAAGGGTAAAGATAATTTTGGCAAAATTACGGTATATTGGGTGTGTGCGTTATACCCTTACCAATCGAGATGTTAACCAAATCCAAAGTTAAAAATAGTGATAAAAATGACCGGTAAAACTATGAAGCAATCTACTTTATCTCATTTAATTTTAGCAGGTATATTAACCACTGCTTTTACCGCCAGTTTAACTGGCTGTCAAAATACGCCTGTCAAATCGCAATCCCAAGTTGTTATGCCACAAAAATTTAATTATGTATTGCCGGTTGGTGAGCAAAACAATATCAGCACATGGTGGCAAAATTTCCATGACCCTGTACTTACTAGCCTAATCGAGCACGCCCTACAAACGGCACCGGATATACGAGAAGCTAAGGCTCGGATTGATGAAGCAAGCGCAGTTGCTAATCTTGCCAATGCCAATAAAGGTATTATGGTAGGTGCCGGTGGCAGCATCACAGGCGTGAATAGTGATGTCGATAACCCTCTACCCTCTAAGGTCCGCAAACCTCTAGGTATGCTTGGTAGTGATTGGGGCGATTCTAGCCTTGATGTTGATGGACATGCGTATCATTTGGGCATATTAGCTAGTTGGGAACCTGATTTTTTTGGCAAAAAACAAAGCGATGCCGATGCCGCAGGCTACGCCTATCTTGCGACCCAAGAAAAAATCCACGGTGCTCATATGCTAGTCGCTGCCAAAATCGCCCAAGCGTATTTTCAAGCACGCAGTAAAGAACAAGAAGCGTTAATTCTCAAGCAAACCCAATCTTCGCTAAGCGAGTTACGCCGTTACGCCAAAGCGCGTTTTGATTTAGGACAAGCGACTCGCTATGACATTGATGATATCGATATTAAATTGCAAGGTATCAAAGCCAAACAAGACAATCTATCTGCAGAACGTCAAGCCAACATCCGCCAAATCGCAGTATTAAGTGGTAAGACATCACAAGACTTTGACTTGCCACCTAGCCCTGTCAATGTCTTAAAACACTTACCCCCTGCCCCACAAGGCTATTATCCTAGCGATTTACTGACCCGTCGCCCCGATATTCGCGCCAAACAGGCGCAAGTTAATGCACTAGCCGCTTTGCATGGTAGCGCGGTTGCCGACCAATACCCTAGATTTGGGATTAATTTTGGGGCATTGAATGGCGGTTTGTCCATTAGTAATAATGACTTAGATAGTACTGGGATAACCGCAGGGCTGATTAATGCCAATGTCTCGGTGCCATTGTTTACCAATGGCCGTATTAAACATAACATCGAAGCAGCCGATGCCCGAGTACAGGCGGTAATGGCGGACTATGATAAAACCTTGCTCACTGCATTGGCAGAAGTGGATAACAGCTCACAGCTTAATACCGCTTTGATTCGTCAACATCGTAACCTACAAAATGCCGTCAAAGATGCCGAACTACAGGCAGACCATGCCAAAAAGTTATTTAATTATGGACGAATAACCTTTGACGATATGCCAAAGGCTCGAATCACCGCCCAAGAATATGAGCAAAATTTGATACAGAATGAATTGGGTCAAGCCCTTAATTTGATTGCCTTATATAACAGCTTGGGTGGTGGGTGGTAATTGATTCACTTGATTATAGGCTGATTGTTTAACTTCGCTGCATGATCAGCCTGCCAATTTGAAAGTATATTTTGTTTAGAATGTCCAATACACAACTTATAAATGCATTTTTAGGCTTAGGCGGATTTTTCAAACAATACGTTTCTTTTCTAAAAACGTGTAAATCATTATCATGCTTTTAATTTACTGTTTCACTTTGTCAATTAGGACTGGGAATAAAGAGTGAATAGCCACCGATTTTGTAGACACCTTAAAGTTAGATAAAATGGCTAATTTATGAGGTGAATATGAGCGGTAAACGATACCCTGAAGAATTCAAAATCGAAGCAGTAAAACAAGTCACAGAGAAAGGCTATAGCGTAGCAGAAGTAGCTACAGGTTTAGGTACAACTACCCATAGCCTTTATGCTTGGATAAAAAGGGTGTAAATACCCCAAACTTAAAACAACATCAAAGTAGAAACATTAAGCCACCTGTTTAAACTCAGCAGGTGTCATATCATTCAATGAATCATGCGGTCGTTCGTAGTTATAAACCTCGATCCATTCATCCGTTAATTGTCTGACCTCATTTAAATTATTGAACAGATAACAATCTAATACCAAACCCATAAAATATAGTATTATAGCTATATGAAAGAATCAAACCCAA
>NZ_DAMAAE010000028.1:0-9023 GCF_031986685.1 Moraxella sp. CTOTU47915 | reverse complement strand
AACCTATTGTTTTTCGTGATTTTATAAATAAGCGCTAATTTGGCGCTTATTTATTATATTTATTTCACGATAAAGCCAAATAAATCTAATTATGATAAGATGGGGTAATTATCTTTTATCGTGAGAATTTTACCATGAGTTTAATTGGTTATGCCCGAGTGTCAACTTCTGAAGGGAAGCAGTTACTCGATCGTCAAGTTGATGCCTTAAAAGAAATTGGCTGTGAGCGGATTTTTGAGGACAAGGCATCGGGCAGTAATTCCCAACGTAAGGGTTTGGATGATTGTCTCAACTATTTAAGAAAGGGCGATGTACTCGTTGTTTTAGATTTGGATAGGTTAGGGCGGTTAGCCAGTGACCTTATAAAGCTGATTGATGAACTGGCTGAAAAAGACATTGGCTTTAAAGCCATTAATTCACCTATGGATACAACCACCCCTGCAGGTCGAGCGTTTTTACAAATTCAAGCCGCTTTTGCGGAGATGGAACGCAATATTATTCGTCAGCGAGTGAAAGAGGGGATTGCTGCGGCTCGGGCTCGGGGACGTAAAGGTGGCAGGCCCAGAATCATGACGGCTGAGAAACTTCGCTATGCCCAGCATCTGATGGCTGACCAAACCAAAAGTATTCCAGCGATTTGTAAAGAACTGGGCGATATTCCCAGTAGTACGCTTTATCACTATGTGACAGCTAAGGGAGAACTAAAAAAAGCTGGATTAGAGTTGATGAAATTATAGAGATAAATAAGCTTCTTGATATAATCATGGTATAAATAATGAGTTCATTAAGTTAATAAAAATATAAATTAGGAGAGTGCGTATGTCAGGTAGTGCAAAAGAATTTTTAAAAATAAGACATCCTAAACTCTTTTCCACTTCAAAAGAAATAATACTGAATCAACTTGATAGGGTTCATCTTGAATATTATCTGAATACTCTAAATACTAGGAGTCAAGAATTAACATTTGAAAAATTTTTGAAATCATTATGTGAAAAGGTAATATGCCCAAATCTACTAGAACAAACTGGTCCAGTTGCAGGGGGAGACGGAAAAACTCACACCCAAACTTTTCCAGTTTCAGAACAATTATCAAAGTCACCACCGACTCGAACCATAACAAGCCTGTTTATCCAAAATTGCTAGAACAGCAATTTGATGTGACAGCCCCTAATGTAGCATGGATCAGCTACATCACCTATATTTGGACCAATGAAGGCTGGGTTTACTTGGCGGCGGTCAAAGACCTGTATAGCAAAGAGATTGTGGGCTATGCCCTAAATAAACGCATGACCGCCAATTTGGTTTGTGAGGCTCTGAATAATGCGATTAAGTACAAGCGTCCTGCTCGGGGCTTAATCGTGCATTCTGATAGAGGTATTCAATATTGCAGTTATCAGTACCGCCAAATTATTGAAAAACATGGCTTTGCGGGTTCTATGAGTCGAAAAGGTACTCAGGCATAGCCTTCGCCTTGCACTCGGGCAAAGCAGTGCTCTGCTATTCCTCGTTCATGCTATGATAATGCACCGATGGAGAGTTTCTGGGGGCAGTTAAAGAATGAGCTGATTTATCACAAAGTCTATGAAACTCGTGATGAAGCTATTAAAGATGTGGTTTGATATATTGAGATTTTTTATAATCGTCAACGGATACAAAAGGCTTGGGATTTAAGTCACCTGCTCAAGTATTTCATGTATGCCAAGACTTTTACCGTCAGGCTGCCTGATAAAATCTACCAAATGTTTTTCTCCGTTCTTGACAGCAGAGGTCAATCTAAAGTCTGTCGATAACGTAGCATTGCAATAATACCTACAATAATTAGTATGGCAAGTAAGGCTAAAAACTCATTGGATAATAAACTTAATGATGTGCCTTTTAGCATAATCCCTCGAACAATACGTAAAAAATGCGTTAAGGGTAGGATTTCACCTAAATATTGTGCCCATTTAGGCATCCCCTGAAATGGGAACATAAAACCAGACAACAACATCGAAGGTAAAAAAAAGAAGAATGTGAGCTGCATTGCTTGCATTTGAGATTTTGCAATTGTGCTGAAGGTAAACCCTATTGCTAAATTTGCCAATATGAATAACCCTACGCCTAACCCAAATGTGGAGCCAGAACCAACGAATGGCAAATGAAATAACATATTACTTGCGAGTAAAATAATCATCGTTTGCACTAGACCCATGAGTACATAAGGTGTGATCTTACCAATCATCACTTCAAGCGGCTTACTGGGCATTGCTAGTAAATTTTCCATCGTCCCTCTTTCAGCCTCACGAGTCATGGCGATGCTAGTAATCATGACCATAGTCATGGTCAAAATCACTCCCAACAGGCCTGGTACAATATTAAATTGACTGATACCTTCAGGGTTATACTTATTATGCACAAGTGTAGTAATAGAACTAGGTTTTGGTTTCAAATAATCCAACGAACCTATTTGGATATCCGCTAGGGTTCTATCGACAATTGGCTTGATTTGAGCTACCGCCATTGCGGCAGCAGCAGGGTCAGTCGCATCAGCTTCCAACAACAAACTGGGTTTTTCACCTCTTACCCAAGCTTTGCTAAATCCTGAGGGAATAGTTAAAACAAAATTTACTCTTCCTGATTGTAATAAACTCCTAGTGTCTTGCAAAGGGGTGTCACCCCGATAAGCGTTTAAGGTATTGACATCATTTACAATATCAAAATAATCTGACTGAGCCATATTACTTATAATACTACGGGTGATCTCGGTATTTTCTTGTAAATATATAGCGGTTGGTAGATGTTTAGGATGGTTGTTAATAACGAATCCAAATAGTACAAGCTGCATAATCGGTATCATTAACAGCATCGCAAAGGTGAGCCTGTCACGCTTCATTTGAATCAACTCTTTGATTAAAATGGCCTGAATTCGACTAATTGACAGTCTATTCGGACTACCCAAATAATAAGTCATTAGCGATTATCCCCACCTGTTTGCTTCTCTAAGGCAATAAACGCATCTTCGAGAGTTGGTGTTATGGTTTGCCAATAAATAATAGGTTGCCCTCGAGATTGCAAGGTTTGATTGAATATGACAAAGTCTTGTTCCATGGCTTGCCTATCATGCCCACTGACTTTGATTTTATCGGCATAGAAACTAGCTTCTTCGATACTAGGCAGTGCTTGAATGTCTGATAGCAAACTTCGAATAGTATTTTCTGTCGTACCTTTAGACTGAGTTTGCTGTATTTCGAGGGTAGGGTTACTCTGTGTTTCAAATGCAATCAAACCCGACTGCTGGATAATCTCATTGACGGTACCTTGTGTAATGAGCTTACCGTATGCCAAATAGACAATATGATCGCAGCGTTCTGCCTCATCCATATAATGGGTCGATACCAATACTGTCAGTCCTTGTTCACTTAAACGATGGATTTGCTGCCAAAAGTCACGCCGAGCTTGTGGGTCAACGCCTGCAGTAGGCTCATCGAGTAATAACAGCTTGGGCTCATGCATGGTTACTGCTGCCAATGCCAGCCTCTGCTTCCAACCACCTGATAAACTACCTGCCAGTTGATGCTGGCGTTTTTCCAATCCTAGATCAATTAAGGTTTTTTCTACAATTTTTCTGCGATTAGGCATTTCATACAACCTTGCCACAAAATCCAAATTCTCTTTAATCGTTAAATCTTCCCAAAAACTAAATTTCTGGGTCATATAGCCTGTTAAGTTTTTGATTTCACGAGATTGCTTGACCACGTCAAAACCTAGACAGCTCCCTTCTCCTGAGGTTGGTTCTAATAACCCACATAGCATACGTATGGTTGTGGTTTTACCAGAGCCATTGGGTCCTAAAAATCCCCACACTGATCCCGCAGGCTGTGCAATTGAGACATTGTCGACAGCCACTTTATTGCCAAATTTTTTACATAAATTTTTGACATCAATCGCTAACCCTTGGGCTTGGTTAATCATTGATAAAGGCTCTATCTTGCTATTAGAAGCTGAATAGGTAGAGGGTGCCATAAGATTTATATCCTTCATTTTTATTCGAGGATGACTTGTACAGGCTGCCCTACTTGCAAATTGGGCATATTATCGGCTGTATTTAACACTCCCTCAACTCGAAAAGTGAGTTTGTCAGCGTTTTCATTGCTGTAGATAACAGGAGGGGTATAACTCGCTTGTGGACTTATATAGCGAATGCTAGCGTTTAACAGGGGTTGTTGACTTGCAATGGACTGTAGCTTCACTACCTGTCCAACTTTTAGCGTTGATAATTTATCTTGGGGTATATAAAAGATAATTTTGCGACTGGACTTGGGCAGAAGTTGGACAATTGGTTGACCCTGAGTCACGTATTCACCTGTATGATAATATACTTGGCTAACTTCGCCAGCCAATTCGCTGTCCACATTCAGTTGACTTAAATCATATTGGGCTTTTTCTAACACCGCTTTGGCAGCTTTACTGGTAGCGATCGATGCTGTCAGTGTCTGCTTTCTAGCGGGTAAATTAGCTGCCCGAATTTGTGCTTGAATACTATCAACGGATGCTTGTGCTGTTTTAACTTGAGCCACCATTTCATCCACTTGGACTTGTGCCACTGCATCTGAGCGTTGCAGCATTTGATATCGCTCGAGCGTTTGTTTAGCAAGCAATAATTGAGCTTGCGCAGATTTAAGCTGAGCTTGTAGACTGGCGATTTCTTCAGGTCTGGCACCGGTAGTGAGATTTTGACTTTGAGCAATTTGAGATTGTAGTTGGGCATCAGCTTGGTTGACAGCAAACTGCTCGCTATCACTACGATATTTAAATACCAATTGACCTTGATGGATTGCATCACCAAGATTGACGGTGACAGACTTTAACCACCCACTACGAGGTGCCGCTAAATAGCGATAATCGCCTTCAATATAGCCAACAGTACTATGTGCTGTCGAATTGTTATTAGTGTTAAAAAAATGACTGATTTGTTCACAGCCTACTAAAGAGATAGCCATCAGCATCAGCGTCGCATTAGGTAGGAATTTTTGCATTGAGAGACTACGCCCCTTAATCATCGTAGGATTTTAAAAGGTACTGATAGGCACAAGTCGTGAAAAGTAAACTTGCCTTAAAAAAATAATAAAATGCCCTAAACCGTTATATTTAGCTTGCTAAATTTTTATCAATGGCATCTGCTTTATTGAGTCGCTGTCAGATAATTCATTAATATCTTTTGGTGGACCTGCAATAAGGCTTGAATTCTTGCTCTATCTGCTTGTTTATCTTCACCGAAAAACAATACTTGCATTAATACGCTTAAAATAAAGGGTGCTATAATAAGTTGCGCAGTGAGCATTGGCTCAGGCACATTGAGTAATTTCTTTTGATGGACTTTTTCCAAAAATAATGCCAATTGAGACAAGGCGACATTTATGACATTTTGCTTATAATGTTCGACAATGATAGGAAAATTTTGACTATCACCTATCATAATTTTAATTAATTTAGGTAATTGGGTATCGACTAGTATGTAGGTTATTTCATCAAAAAAACCTTTAAAGATTTTTTCAATCGATTGCTCTGTCTTATCAAAATTATTTAAAAGTTGAGTGAGCTTTTGAACATTACCTAATGCCAATCGTTCGATTAATGCTAAAAATATGGCTTCTTTATTCTCAAAATACAGATATAAGATACCTTTCGACAAACCCGCCTGTTTAGCAATATCTTCTAAACGTGTCGCATGAAATCCTTTTTGAAAAAAAATTTCGATCGCAGCATCTAATAATTTTTCACGACGCTGGGTTTTTTCAAACTCTGTGGTAGCTCGCTGTTTCATTATTTAATTACCATCTTGACTTCTATCAACGTATTTGCCAAAATTATATCATTAAATAATTATCCAGTCAGTAATTTATTTTGTTGATTTATTCAATATTTTTTTCGACGAGGTTATAATGGCATCTAATTCAGTTTCACTAGAATATACGGATGAACCGCCCTTGTTTTATCGGCGACATAAAGTCTTGAGTCAGGCAGCATAGCCTGACTCAAGTAAACCCGTCTCCGCTAAAAGCAGGACGGTTCACCCTTTTAATCATAAATTTACGCAATTTGATTTTATTGGTTTTAGTAGATAGCAGAAAGCCAATAAACAGGCAGAAGATTAAGAAAATAAAAAATACTATGGAAAACACTTTTTTTCCATAGATTAGCCCCATTATCACGCTAATTTATAATGGTATAATACTCGACAAAATTCCTTACCGCCTTATATGGTCCGAATTCTCAGATGACCCCTGTATAAAAACATTTAAAAGGTTTTATAAGGTAAAAACTTTCCTGATAACATGATATTGACGCGGTCTCCTGCAGGATTGTTTTCACGTTGAATATCCATTGAAAAATCAATCGCACTCATAATACCATCGCCAAATTCTTCATGAATTAACTCTTTTATGGTTAAGCCATACACACTGATTACTTCATATAAGCGGTAAATCAATGGATCAGAAGGCACCGCTGTTGGCAAGCTACCTTTATAAGGCACAACCTTTAACCACTTTATTTCATTTTCATTTAAATTAAATAAGCCACCTACTTTATTTGCTTGTTCATCATTTAAAGTCATTTGACCTAAGCAAGCGGCAGTAACCCATTCTTTGCTAAGTCCCACTTCTTTAGCAACTTTTTCCCAGGTCAGACCTTTAGAAACTTTGGTTGCAATAATTTTTTCTGTTACTTCTAGGCGATTTTTAATCATCATAGTCTCCTGCTAAATTAGGTAAAGCAATTTATGTCATTTAACTGTATAAGCGATTTATGAAGAAAAAGTCTTCAAATTTAGTTAAGCAAAAGCCATGCCAAATGACTTTACGTTCTAAATGCCGTAATTCTAAACTACAGAAAAGTTATGGGGAAATTATTGAAAATTTGATGAAACATCATTGATAAGTTGCACCAAAAAGATATGGATGCACAAGATTGGATTGATTATATTTTAAAAAATCAAGTAATAATTCTAAATATTAATCTTTAAATTAATCATTTCATATAAATTTTATGAAAATATTAAAAAAATATATTTACTTGTAATTCAATATTTTAATTAATTATTTAATAAATATTCTAGCTATAAATTTTAATTTGGCACACCAGTTGCATCCACTGTTTTGTAATTATTAATTAATGATTGCAAAGTGAGTTTAGTGAATTCTATTTTTCTCAGTTATGTTGGAGTTTTGGTATGTCTTATCTATCCCCAAAAGAGTTTGTCACTAAAATGGTTGATTCGGGTGAATCAAAACTAACCATGTCTTTACGCGATACATTGATTCGATCTTACATGGCTGGTGCTATTTTAGCATTGGCAGCAGTATTTGCCGTCACAGTAGCCACACAAACAGGGGTACCTCTATTAGGAGCGTTATTATTTCCAGTCGGTTTCTGCATGTTGTATTTAATGGGTTTCGATCTCTTAACGGGCGTATTTATGTTAACTCCTCTAGCCCTACTTGATAAACGTCCAGGCGTCACGTTCAATAAAATTCTTCGAAACTGGGGCTGGGTATTCTTGGGTAACTTTGCAGGCGCACTCACTGTCGCAGTTATTATGGCTTTTGTTTTTACCTATGGCTTCAATACACCTGCTGGACCTGTAGGTGACAAGATTGCCCACATTGGTGAAGCTCGAACTCTTGGCTATGCTAAATATGGTATCTCAGGTTGGTTTACTATTTTCCTACGTGGGGTCTTATGTAACTGGATGGTCTCAATGGGCGTAGTTGGTGCCATGGTATCAAGTAGTGTTTCTGGTAAAGTTATTGCCATGTGGATGCCTATTATGTTGTTCTTCTTTATGGGGTTTGAGCATTCAGTGGTAAATATGTTTTTATTCCCCTTTGGTTTAATTATGGGCGGTAACTTCTCTATCATGGACTACTTAGTTTGGAATGAAATCCCAACAGCACTTGGTAACTTAGTTGGTGGCATTACCTTTACTGGCTTAACCCTTTATGCAACTCACTATAAAACAGGTGCAAAACGTAGTTTAGTTGCCATGGATAATACTACAGTGAATAAAAGCTTAACCAAACGCATTGCATAGTTTTTATCACCATTTTTAAGAATGTAATTACCCCTAATAAATCCCTTAGAAGCATTTCGCAAGATTGCTTTTAAGGGACTGCTAAATCGAAAGCAACTAACTTCTAATTCACTATTTCCAAAATTTTAATCTATAGCCATTTAATATCATGATGGCTTTATGAAGAATAAACCAGCGTTAAATCAAGGACAAAGCATGAAAAATCTTATCGTCATCGGTAACGGTATGGTCGGTCATCACTTTATCGAAAAAGCGATTGAAAAAAACTTGCACCAAATTTATCAAATTCATGTATTTAGTGCAGAAAAACGCCCAGCATATGACCGTGTCTATTTATCCAGTTACTTTGAACACAAAGACGCCAGTCAGCTTAATTTAGTGGATTTGGCGCACTATAAGCAAGCTGGGATTACCTTGCATTTAGGCGAAGCGGTTAACCACATTGATGCGCAAAGTAAAATCGTAACAACGACCAAAGGCAATACGCTTGAGTTTGATAAATTGGTACTCGCCACTGGCTCTTATCCTTTTGTTCCTCCTGTCAAAGGCAACCAACATGCACACTGTCATGTCTATCGAACTATTGAAGACTTAGATGCGATTTTAGCAACTGCGGACAATCCACGTGTTCAACGTGGTGTAGTGGTTGGCGGTGGCTTACTGGGATTAGAAGCCGCCAAAGCCTTGGTAACACTGGGTTTAACCACGTATGTAGTCGAGTTTGCACCCCAACTTATGGGCGTACAGCTAGATGCCGCAGGTGGTGAGCTACTGAAGAAAAAAATCGAAGACTTGGGCGTTACGGTACTAACCGGTAAAAATACTCAGCAAATCATCGATAACCATGACGATGATGCTAGTTTTTTAACCATGCAATTTGCTGATGGTAGCTTGCTTGATACCGATTTGATTCTATTTAGTGCTGGGATTCGCCCTGAAGATACTATGGCAC
>NZ_DAMAAE010000027.1:0-9071 GCF_031986685.1 Moraxella sp. CTOTU47915 | reverse complement strand
AATTGATTATGTAGCTTATCCTAGCATATTTTTTAATCGTGAACAGGTTCTTAGACAATTCAAATCAATCGGCTGTCATGGATATCTCAAAGATTTATGAAAAAGTCGCAACCCTACCAAAACGCTTTTATGGCGCGTCCGCGACGCTTGCCCTAGTCTATCGACCACTTGCTAAAGCCAGTGAAACCAATCCGCCCATCGTTATCAAACACATCGGTGACAGTAGAGTTTATTATTTTTCAGCTGCCACAAAAACTTGGCACTGTATCACCAGTGACCATAATCTAATCAATCAATTGATTGATGAAAAAGCGGAAAATGAAAATCGCCAAGCCGACTTTGGCGAATATAACCAAGACGGTATGGCAAGTCCTATGTATGCATTAACCGATTGTTTGATTGCCGATAGTGACTTAGACAACAATCCAATGCCTACTTTTGACAGTCAAACGTTAAAGGTCTCATCAGATGATTGCTTAGTGGTATGTACCGATGGCGTACATGACTTAGTGCCTTGCGATAAATGGCAAAGTATCGATAAGCATACCGATTTGCAAGCATGGCTTAAACAGTTACGTAAGCAGATTTATGCCTCTGAAGGTCGTGCGTATGATAACGCAACAGCAATTTTAGTAAGGTTTGATGAGCATTAAAGAAAAAAGGCGTGTGTGAAATGGAAAATAATTCATCAGTACTTGATAGTGACATTGTAAAAGTCGATAAATATGAACCACATAAAATTGCCAATGGCAAAAATGAAGTCACTTTTTTTGTGGCGAGTGATGAGGTTGATTTGGCAGATTTGCAACGCTATCGGATACAGGCGCAAACGGATTATTTGATTGCGATTAATGGCACTGGTAAAGATTATGATTGCCTAAAACTTGCGGATAATGTCATCTTGTGTTCACTAAATGAAGTGCCTTTAGTTATGCAAGCATTTCAACGACTACATAGCGGTAGTGGCATCATTGGTATGAGTTGGGACGAAGTAAAATGGGCAATTTCTGGTAACAAAAATATTGAATTTTTACATGGTGTAGCAGGTGGTGAAAATTGCGTGGCTTTAGCATGTGAACAGTTTATCTCAAAACTACAGAGACTATCATCCAACTATCCGATTAAAAACGTGATGATTAATATGTTTGCGGATATTAGTTTTGGTTGTGAGCAGCAAGATTTTATTATCCAACAAATAGATAAAAATTTAATGGTTAATGATGCGACTACATTTTATCAGTTAAGTTTCTTTCATGAGTTTGATTACTGGAAAAAAGGTGAGCAGGGTTGTTGTATCTGTATGTTTTTGGTTTATGCCGATAAAGAAGATGATATTGAGCCAGTTATTATAGAAGACGATATACCGATGAAAACCACTAATCCAACTCAAAGAGCAGGCAACTCAATTAAATAGTATCTCAGACGACAACAGCAAAGGAATAAAAATGGATAATACAACCAAGTTAACCCATTTTGCCGAACACCTTAAACAAGCTGATGGTTTACTCATCACTGCAGGCGCAGGGATGGGGGTCGATTCAGGTTTGCCTGACTTTCGAGGTGACCAAGGATTTTGGAAAGCCTATCCACCGCTAAAGCACCTTGGCAAAAGCTTTGTCGATATGGCGACGCCAGAACTGTTCCACGCCAATCCAAAATTGGCTTGGGGTTTTTATGGTTTGAGGCTCAATGCGTATCGAGCAGTCGAACCGCATCAAGGTTTTCATCTACTTAAAAAATGGTCAGAAACATTACCCAATCTTAAAAACGGCTCATTTGTGTTTACCAGTAATGTCGATGGTGAGTTCCAAAAGGTCGGATTTGACGATGATAAGGTTTTTGAATGTCATGGCTCCATTCATTGGTTGCAATGTCTAGACAACTGTACTCGTGATATTTGGTCAGCCGATAGTTTTGTGCCTGTTGTTGATGAATATCATTGTCAATTAATCAATGATTTTCCCTTTTGTCCGCACTGCGGCGGAATGGCGCGCCCCAATATCTTGATGTTTAGCGATTGGCATTGGCAATCGCAGATGCAAGACGAAAAAGAGCAGAAGTTAATGGCTTGGCTAAAGCAAGTTAACAATCTAGCCATTATTGAATTGGGGGCAGGGACAGCTGTGCCGAGCGTGCGAAATTTTGGTGAGCGGTTAGTAAATCATTCAATTAACGAGTCGGTGAGTCTACTGCGTGTCAATATACGAGAACCGCAAGTGCCTAATAAGAGTAATTGTTTTGGGGTGAGTGTGGGGGCGTTGGAGGGTCTGATGTTGCTAAATGAAATTTTAATTTCAAGCTAGAAAAATATTTTATAGATATTAGTTTGATGATATCATTTATTGAAGAGTAGTTTAAATAAATACAATATGTTTTAAGAGGATCTTAAATTATGAAAAAAGGTGCAGATATATCTTCATGTGAACGTTATAGATACTCACTTTGGAGAATTTGGGATGAAAATAAGCCTTTGATTGGGTTTGTTGGATTAAATCCTTCAACTGCCGATGGAGAATTTGACGACAAAACAATCTCACGATGTATTAAATTTTGTGAGGAGTGGGGTTTTGGTGGATTTTATATGATGAATTTATTCGCTTATAGATCGACTGATTCAGGAATGATGATGAATGAAGAAAATCCCGTTGGCGATGATAATAATAAATTTTTGGCAGAGCTTGGCAACAAAGTTCAAAGAATAGTAGTTTGTTGGGGCAATAATGGTGCTTTTCGAAATAGATCAAATGAAGTTCTAGAAATGTTAAAAGGCAATGATTTGTATTGTTTAGCAATTAATCAATCTGGTGAACCTAAACACCCCTTATATGTAAATGGTTCTGCTCAACTTATTCCTTATATTATTTCTGGTGAATTATAAATTGAATAGATTATGACAAATGTAAATTTAAGATATTAATAATTTATTATTAATTCATTATTTTTTTTAATCTAAGAAATTCCCAAAACCTAAGCCATTGGCTGCAACCAACGGTAATCGCCTTTTATATTGGAAGGCAAATAAAATGAATATTATGGAAAAAAACCGTGGCGAACGCTTGATTTTACTGTATCAATATTTACCCAAAGGCGAAAAAAACGCCAAAACGCTAAGCGAGCTATTAACCAGGTTTAACCCCACAGGCGACAAAGCCAAAAGCCGAGCCAAACTACTAGAGCAAGATTTGCTTTCTTTATACTCTTTATTTGGTGACAACTCTATTTGTCGTATGCCAGCATGGGAAGAAGGGTCAATCGCAGGTAAAACCCCAAAATACTACCTTCACCCCAACTTTACCCTAGATAGCTATGACAATGAAAACCTATTTTTTTGGGAAATGCTTGATAAATTCACTGCCAACTACTTACCTAAAAATATTCACAATAAATTAACTGCCAAGATTGCGAATGTAAAAAATCATCAAAATCTGCAATATCAAATTAGTCAGCTTGGGCAATGGAAAAACCACCTATTTACGATACCAAGTTTATTGCAAGCGCCTAAATATGACGAGCATATTCTAAAAACTATTCATCAAGCGATCATCGATGGTAAAAGATTAAAAATAAGTTATCTAGCAAAATGGGCAAATGAGCCTGTTACACGGTGGGTTTATCCAAGGGGATTAATATTTATTGATAATATGATTTACCTAACTGCTTTTTACAAAGTAGAGGAAAGTATATCGACGCCTGAAAAAGTCTACTTAGATGCCAATCGAAATTACGCCATCATACGCATCCAATCCGTACAGATTTTAGAAGAAACAATACCCAATTGGGTGAATGAATTAAGTTTAGAACAATTAAGTCGAAAGGGCGTGCTTGAAACCCATTTAACGCAGCGAGGAAAGCCAATTATATTAAGGCTTAAAATTAATCATATTGCTGCCCAACATCTGACTGAGCGACCGCTGTCAAACGATCAGACGTTAGAAAAGCTGGATGAAGAAAACTTGTTACTTACAGCGACCGTGATGAATACCGTAAGGCTAGAGGATTGGCTGATCAGTATGTCGCATACGTCAGAAGTTATTGAGCCTGTTAAGCTCAGAGAAATTATTATTGATAGATTGACGGATGGACTGAATCAATACGCCAAATAAGATCATCAAATAGTAGTTTTAGATTAAAATTGAAATAATTTCAAATTAGTGATAATTAAAAACCAAAATAGAACTAATTTTGCATTAATGATTTAAGATTAATATGCTTTTTTATGTCATTTATAAGTATCATCCATAACTACTCAATTTAATCGTAAAGCCAACAAAATATTGGCGAAAAAGCTGCTATTCCTAAAGCAATCTACGTGATCGATGAACTATATGTAGCATAAATATCTCATTTTACGTGACAAATATCAGAGTTTGAAGAAATAAACCGATATTAAATGACTTTAAATACATCGTAAAAAATCCCTGTAACCATTGTAGTTTCAGGGATTTTACCTTAAAGTCATTTAAGGTAATTAGGTGGAATTTTAGCGCCGAAAATTTGCCAAGGTCGGGTTTTTTTAACCCACAGCCAAATCTTTCATACCCCACAGCCAACTAACCACAAAGCAGATTTACTCTGTTTGGTAATCTGAGGCGTGGATAGCGGTGTTTGGCTAATATTGTGAGTAAGCTCGCTCACATTAAGACCGCAGCTGGTCAAAAGCGCGGATAATAATTGATATTTGACTGCATAATTCATGTTTTGGGTATTGGCAATGGTATGGGTAACCATACCGACGACTTCGCCTGTGGGAAGCAGGAGCGGACTGCCACTTGAGCCAGGCTGAATTGGCGCAGTAAACTGCATAAAACGAATATCATTGCCAATGCCTTGTAGCCCTGCGATATTGCCTTGGGTGACTTGTAATTGGCTACCAAGACCTGTTAGCGGAAAACCAAGCGTAGTAATCTGCTCACCCAGCAAATCATAGCCACGTTCTCGCACGGGCAGATAACTTGGTAAAGGCTGATTGACTTTAAGTAACGCTGTATCACTACCTTCATCTGCCAGAACCACTTGGCATTCCATATCGGGATGGCCTTGTTGACGCAGTGCGATTTGCGTTGCCCCGTCCACCACATGCTCACAAGTGAGCAAATGATAGGGGTCAATCGCAAAAGCCGTCCCAGTCCAAGTTTCACCTGGCTGAGGGCGAGGACGTCTGTTGTCTGGTATGGATTGCAAAACGTTGCCTGTGGTCATGTTATTAGGGTAACGGGCGTCAAGGCTGATTTGTAAACGTTCGGCAAAATTGGCTAGACTTTGACTAGATGTTTCCGCGAGTGCTCGGCATTTATATTGCCCATTACGCTGATAGATCTCCAGTACAATACTGGCTTTGATATGGCGCTCTGGGGTATGAAACGCATAGTCAATATCGCTAGCGACTTTAATACCCAGGACTTTGATACCCAGATCATTGACTTCCACAGCTGGGGCAATCACACTCGCGTCTTGGTAAGCATACACGATCAGTTGCAGATGCTGGGTTTGATTTTGTGAAAACACATGGGCTAAGTCTAATGTCCAAACATGGCTTTTCTCACTCTCGACTTTCACTGCTGCCCAGTCTTTGCTTTCATGCAGATAAGCAGGGCTGGTAGTTGCTCGGCGACTCGCATCCATCGCTATCCAAACGCAGCCCATCTCAACCCCAAAACGACTAGCATTTTGGCTAGTTACTGTCACTTGGCAAGGCGTGTGGGGGATAGGCGTATTTGCCCCAAGTACCAAAGTTGGCATCGTGTTTCCTTATTTTTTTATTATCCGAATAAAAAAATACCCCATTGACAGCAAATAGGGTATCGTTATCTACAATTAGACGTTAGGCATGTGGTGTAATGGCCGGCATCAAATCATGAAAGGTACGACCACTGGCAATTTCACCAATGGCATGCATTTTCCATTCACCATTGTGGCGATAAATCTTTGCTAAAATCAGCGCGGTATGACTGCCTTGAGCTGATAAGTTATACCGAGCCACTTCGCTATTATTGCCGGCATTAACGATACGACAAAACGCACCCGCAACTTTCTCAAACGTTTGACCCGTAAAGCTATTCACAGTAAATACCAGTGACTGTACATGAGCAGGGATACGAGATAAATCGACATTGATGACTTCATCATCGCCATCCCCTGCGCCTGTGCGGTTATCGCCTGTATGAACGATACTACCGTCCTTTGACTGCAGTTGACCAAACCAAATTGCATCGATGGGCTGTTTGCTCGCGTCAAACATAATGCAAGATGCATCCAAATCGATACTATCATTACTACCGCCGCCACCAAATAGACTGCCCAAAAAGCCACCGGATTTTGGGGTGGATGCAACATCCCACCCTAGACCCATTTTGATCCGATTCAGTGCCGTGCCTGCTTCTTTATCGAGTGAAATTTTTTGCCCTTTTTGTAGACTAACCGCCATCTTCATATCCTTTATTTAATGAGTTTTTATCATTATTTTAATGGTAAATTGCTGCTTGAAATCCGATTTAGCCGATATTTACGCCATATTGTTGGCACATAGCTGCTAAGCCACCTGCATAGCCTTGACCCACCGCACGAAATTTCCATTCGCCATTGTGTTTGTAGACTTCGCCAAATACCATAGCAGTTTCGATGGAATAGTCTTCTGCTAAGTCAAACCGTACTACCTCTGCCCCTGTTTCTTCATTGACCACACGGATGAAGGCATTAGATACTTGACCAAAGTTTTGATTACGAGCTTGGGCATCGTGGATGGTCACAGTGACAGCAATTTTTTCAATATCGGCTGGTACTTGTGACAGGTTGACTTTAATCACTTCGTCATCACCGTCACCTGCCCCTGAGCGGTTGTCCCCGGTATGTTCAACTGCACCGTTGTCAGATTTTAGTTGGTTATAAAAAATAAAGTCATGGTCGCCGCGTACTTTGCCCATATTATTAAGCAAAAATACGCTGGCATCTAAGTCAAATTCTGCCCCTGATGTGGCACGCTCATCCCAACCTAGACCAATTAATAGCCGTGTTAGGGTAGGATCTGTTTTTGACAGGGATAAGTTACCGCCTTTATTGAGTGAAATGGCCATTTGGCTCTCCTATACTATAGTATGTATTATCCAAATTTATTTGATGATGTTTTTCTCTATCAAATTAAACAATTATCGGTATAAAGTCAAAGTTCTATTCGTTATTTTAACGCTTTAATCATTATATTTTTTTAGAAACTTAAAAATGAATTAAGTAAGAACTTCCTCACAATCTTTTCAATAATAAAGTAAGGAAAGCCAGACTGGTAAATTGAAGGCTCGTATTTAAAAGCGACTTGACTAGTCGCCGTGTGGCGAAAGCTATGGAAAATAAAGGCATGTTCTTCAAGTCAACTATCCCACAGCATTGTTGTTGGTCATTGTTATTTTATTAGCGCAACCAATTAACATGCGAGCATCTTTATAGGGCTAAATACTAACGGTTTAACTGTTGACCCAATTGCATCGCCATCGCGATATTATAGGCAGTCTTTTCAACATTCTGTTTTGCTAAAGCAAGTGCCTCATCAAGCGAGCCTAAAGTTTGAATACTGGGAATCGCGATTGTAAAACCATCGTCTTTCCAATGGCTGTGTGGGTCATCGACCACGCCACAAATGGCGATAACGGGCACATTAACTGTTTTGGCAAGTGATAGCACGCCTGATGCTACTTTGCCCATGGAGGTTTGAAAATCCATCTTCCCTTCACCGGTGATGACCAAATCTGCTTGCTGAATCATTTGCTCAAGATTACTAAATTCACTTACCAGCTGAAATCCGCCAGTCAGTGTTGCCGATAAAAACGTCATTAACGCAAAACCCAAACCACCTGCGGCACCTGCGCCTGCTTCATGACGATTATCGGGGAAATTTTGACGGCGGGCAATATTGGCAAAATGGTTAAGTGCATTATCTAAAATAACGATATCGTCTAGCGTCGCCCCTTTTTGCGGGGCATACACATGGCTAGCACCGAGTTTGCCACATAATGGATTGGTCACATCACAGGCGACGGTAATACTAATATCAGCGATTTTATCGCTAACTGCACGGCTGTCAATAAACGCCAATGCCGCTAATGCTTTACCGCCTTGTGCAAGCTCATGGTGCTGTGCATCCAAAAAACGATAGCCCAAGGCCTTTAGCATACCTGTACCTGCATCATTGGTGGCACTGCCACCGATACCTAGGATAATATGTTTTGCGCCTTTATCAATCGCATCAACTAGCATTTCACCCACGCCATAAGTGGTCGTGATACCTGGGTCTCGCTCTGACTGTGTCAGCAGGTGCAAGCCAGCACAGCTTGCCATCTCAATAATGGCAGTTTGATTGGGCAGTAGCACATAGCTTGCCTCAATCGGGCGCATCAAAGGGTCATGTGCAATGATACGTTGCCATTCGCCAGACAGCGTTTCTTTAAGCGCAGCAGCCGTGCCTTCACCACCATCTGCCATTGGGATTTTAATGATGTCAGCTTCTTTAAAAACAGTGGCAAATCCTGTCTCAATGGCATCACATACTTCACTGGCAGTGAGACTTTCTTTAAATGAATCTGGGGCAATGACAATTTTCACGGTGCTTTTCCTAAAGTTATTTTATGACAGGGTATGACTTAAAGCAGAATAATCGATAATAACCAGATAAACACCATGCTAACGACACCTTGGATACCTGTAGCGACAGTATGTGCTTTATAGGCTTGTGGCACACTCATACGACTAAACTGACTGACAACCCAAAAATAGCTATCGTTGGCATGGGATACGGTCATCGCGCCTGCCCCAATAGTACAATCATCGGAACATCTTTTTTCCCGTCGTTTCATGAGTTAACTGAGTTTGTCCATCACATCAGCTAACTGTAGCAAATATGTACGAAACAATACCAGAACTTTTGACTGACATACCGTATTATTTCTAGAGGCAATTTTTTCTAGAGGCAATTTTGACGTATTGCGACACTTAATTTAAGACTAAAAAGGACTTTGACACGATGAACCAGCAAATAAAAAATCAGCACGACCTTAAACAGTATGAACAAAATTTTCCTTTAAACC
>NZ_DAMAAE010000026.1:0-10041 GCF_031986685.1 Moraxella sp. CTOTU47915 | reverse complement strand
GGGCACTATCTCGTATTTTTTAGAATGGTGGTAGATGGGATGGTCGGATGCTTACGGATTAGTCACAACATAGGGGGTATTAGATGTTAGCGTTAAGTAAAAAGGATCAAAGTTATTTAGACAAGTTATTAAAAAATCTTGCAGGTAAAAAGAAATTATCGAGCATACAACAGCAAATTGTTTTGATTTCTGAAATTGATCCTAAGTCAGAAGATGATATTAAAAAGTTGCGTTTGTTGATTAATGCGGATCGTAGTAAAACGGTTGCCCGTGAAAGTTCTAAGCAAGCGTTGCAGATTGATAAGGATAGGCTAATAAAAGCACAGGCGCTTCTTGAACAAAAACAAAAACGCGTCGGTGAGGTTTTTTTATCGGCGATTATGCAGGATGCGAAGTTTAGTGATAAGTTTAGTTATGCGAAGTTTTTAACAAAGATGTTTGATCAGGGTCATTTTACGGATGATGATCGCATGTTGTTGTCTGAGTATTTGGCGAAGGATGTGGATCAGGTATTGCCGGTTCAAGATCATTTGTCTAAACCAGTTGCGACAATTGGTCAGCCTGTTTTTCATCAAGAGGTTGGTAGTATTAATTTAGGATTATCGCCAAGTGGTATGACAGAAGGTTTGTCATTGCCGCAGCATGATTAATGATTCAAGTGTATCGGGCGCTGTGATAGAAAATTGTTTCGCGTTGGGTTTGGCATTGCTTGTTTTTTGATTGCTTGTTTGATAATTGGTAGATTACGTTTGTTTAAAAGTTGCTAACGCTATTTTTTGTGTTGTGTGGTATTTGTTTTTGCGGTTTGGTTTAGTCGGTTAGTGTTTGTTGGTTCCCCAACTGCTGGGGAACGATTTTTTTAGACTTTTTTATTAGCGGTTGTTTTAATATGGCAAATCATCAATGATTGCTTTGCTAGCTAGCAAGGGAATATTGGCAAAATATTGGGATTGGTTAGATGCATGGATAAATGATTGACAATCATCGCAGATATAGTCAAGTTGTTGTAGGTGTCGAATGTCGTGGTAGTCAGGTTCGATGATTCTTTCGGCAACGTGGCAAGCGATGCAATGGGTATGCGGGTGATACGCTTTGACCTTTTGGGTGATGGCTGCAAGTTGTTCTAGTGTGATGTGATACTGGCTGCAAAGCTGCTGTAAGTGTGCCAAGGGTGTGGTGTGCCTGTTAGGGTTTTCGTAGTAGGCTTGGCAGATTTGAAATTCAAAGGGGTTTAGGCTGTTTTGTTGGATGTAGTGTAGATGCATAAGTATTTCCTTTTTTTATTATCATTAAGATGGGTTATAGGAGTTCTGGCATTAGGGCTAAGAATTCGTGCTCAAGTTTTCGGTAGGTTTCTTGATAATCACCCGTGTCAATGGTGTCATAAATAGTTTGAACCCACTTTTGAATCGCTTGGGTGTTGCTACAGCGTTTGGTTTGACCAAGATGTAGGTACAGTCCATCGCCCAGTTGAATACATTGTTCTTTGATAAGTTTGCTGGTCAATAGGTTGATTTGTTGTTGGCGCTCGTGTCTAAGGTCAAGTTGATTATAGAGGTGTTGAATGACGGGATTTGGGTGCATTTTTCTTTTCTCCGTTTGGGATATTTTGGTAAAAACAGTAGTTATATGGCATAATAACCTTACTTTTAGATGGTGATAAATTACTCTATAAAGCAATAATATTACCGCTAGTGGAATTTATTATAAATACTTATTATTCCACTAGCAATAACTTTGTGTTAATTTGTGGAAATATTTATGATTAAGCTTAATCTGCCAGTGTTATTTGCTCAAAAAGGGATTCGGGTTGCAGATGCGGACCGTTTGACTGATATGGGGCGAACCACACTTTATCGTTTATATAATAACGAGGTGACACGCATAGACTTTGCTTCTTTAGAACGCTTGTGCAAGCTGCTTGACTGCACCCCTGGCGATATCATTCTGTATGAAGATGACGGCCAAACCGATTCACAAAAAAAAGAGCCAACTAATTAATTGGTTGGCTCTTTGCTGTATAGGTAAGTAGGATTACCAGATCTGCCATAGTTATGTTTATTATTTCAAAATATCAACAATTTTTTGCTTAGGCTAACATGGCGGTTGGCTTAATTTTTTTTACGATCTAGCAACTCCTGAATTTTATGAAATGTATTAACCTGCTTAGGGTCTTTGAGCATGGCTTTCCAATCTTCGAAAATTTCAGGATAGTCACGATGATCATTTGGGCTTATTTTATTTGTGTTGGCATCGATGAGTTCTTTTTGGTAAACAGCGATTTTTTTGATTTGAGCATCGGTTAAGCCTTTGGTTTGCCATCCAAATAATTTTTTATCTTCCGTAGTGATGGCATCATTTTTCGCCGAAATATTTTCTTCTAGTTGTTCCTTTTTGACACTTGAATCATAGAAACTAAATAGTAGCTCTGTTACCTTTTTCCCAGTTTTTTTCTGTTCATAATTGATTCTAAGCGGCGTATTCGATTCAATATCTTTAATTGCTTTATCGATTACATTCCTTTTGAATTCTGCAATTGGCAAATAAGTATCACGACAATTAAATTTTTCTCGTAGGTATTCTATTTCATAAGATTTACTTTTGAATAACTGGTGCATACAGCTTGATATTAATTCAAATAAGATAATGCCATGGCTACCTAAATTAGCAATGTGCTTACGCTCATATTTGGTAAAAGGATTGGATTTATCAAATACCGTGAGCATTTGTATGACCTCATCAAGCAGCGATACTTCCACCATACCTTCTCGATCTTTATATTCTGCTGTACCGATCCAAGAAACGCCTTTTAAATTAGCTTTCTTATTTGCCCTAAAATTCCAATAATAAAAAACTTTACCATGAATACTTTTAGAGATTTTCTTTAATTTATCATAGACATGCTTTTCAGCGATGTCGTATTCTTTTGCAAAATCTTTTGCTACTACGGTAAAGGTATGTTGATTTGGATTAATATCGACTGCTTTTCGCACCAATGGGGATAGGAATATAACAAATCTTCTTTCATCCTGATTGAGATCACTAATTGCGTTTAATAAACGATTTTGCAATACAATCCAGTTTTCACCATAAATTTTTGAAATTTTGTCATTCTCGCTAGTAGCATTTTCACTAACATATAACTCGTTTAACTTGACTGACTCTGTAGGCGCTAATGATGCCTCCTCTATTTCCAAGTCTAATGACAGTGAATCCAAGTTTTCTCTTTGCGAAATAACTTGATTATTTTTAGCAACAATTTCAAAGTCAAAATTTGGTTTTTCATATTCTAGTGGTTGTATTATTTGAATAGTCGCATCAGGATCATTGTGGACAACACGAATATAGCGGATTAAATTTTCTGTTTCCTCTTGAGTTAATATTTTACCCACTTCCACCGTATAAGTATTACCTATAGCCTCCCTTAAATTATCTTGAAATTGTTTAAATTCTTCTGGGGTCATATCTCCTGACAACATTTTTCACCTTTAAATTGAATATATTTTCTGCAATATTATATATGTAATATCCACATTTATAAATACATATATACCCCAAATTTCTACATGTTAAACCCCAAATTTCTACATGTTTACCCCAAATTTCTACATGTTAAACCCCAAATTTCTACATGTTTACCCCAGTTTTTTACATATATCTTCTTAAAAAAACTTCACCTAGCCCAGTTGTACCAACGGTTCTAGCGTTTTTTATTTTTTGGACAAAAGCTTTAAAAAGAAGAAAGCTTTAAAAAGAAAAAAGAAAATTTTTTTTTGAAAGATGTAAATTTTAGGGGTAAATTTTATAAACAGGATTATTTTTCGAGTAATAGAATTAAAAAAACACGTCAACTGCGTAAAATTTTGGGGTTAAATTCAATCAATTTATACTTTTTGGGATATAAGATTAGGTAAACATAGATAATATAGCCCTAAAACCGCATAGGATGTGTTTTAACAGGCTACTGGAATTAAAATGGTACTTAGGTAGCCAATCGATAGTAAAAGCTGTTAAAACGCTTAAATTTTGTAAATTTATTTTTTGAACATAACTATAGGTTTTGAAGGTGTATTTTTTTGGGGTAAAGATTTAAGGTGTTTAAGAAATAGCTGTAAAATTCTGGGGTATGCAATAAGATGTAAAAATTCGGGGTTTGTAAGTAAGAGGTATAAATAACAAGTGTAAAAATTTGGGTAGATTAAATTAATACGATTGTCTCTGAAGTTTTTTACCTATATACTTACATAAGTACATAATCTTTTAAGGATATAAGTATGAAAGTGATTGCAGTGTTAAACCAAAAAGGAGGCAGCGGTAAAACTACCATAGCCACCCATTTAGCCCGAGCATTACAACTACAAGGCAGTAGTGTTTTATTGGTCGACAGTGATAAACAAGGATCTGCTCGAGATTGGAGCGCTGTCGATGAGAGTAACCCTGTAACTGTTATTGGGCTTGATCGCCCTACCCTAGACCGAGATTTAAAAAATATTTCTGATAAGGATTTTGTGGTAATTGACGGCTCTCCGCAAGCAACCGATTTGGCAGTCTCTGCAATTAAGGCAGCGGATTTTGTGCTAATTCCCGTGCAGCCATCGCCATATGATATTTGGGCAACTAGTGATTTGGTGGATTTGGTTAAGCAACGTATTGAGATGACCGATAATAAGCTCAAATCAGCCTTTGTGGTGTCTCGTGCCATTAAAAACACTAGAATCAGCGGTGAGGTATCAGAAGTACTAACGGAGTATGGCTTGCCTGTATTAGATGCCAAAATCGTCCAGCGTATTGCCTATCCTAACAGCGCAGCAATTGGTAAAACGGTATTTGAGACAGAAAGTAAAAGCAGCGATGCGGTGGCAGAGATGAATGCCCTAGCTACTGAAGTTAAAAGCTATTTGGAGTAAGGAGTAAATGATGAGTAATTTAATGGCAGGCAGACCGAGTCAAAAGAAAGCTGAACAAGAGCTAAGTTTGGCCGATGTAACAAATATTGAACCTAAAAAAATCAAAGCTAATTTTAATATTGATGAAGATTTATACATTAAGCTTAAACAACACGCGTTAGATAGCCGTAAAACAGTGACACAGATTTTAATTGAGTTAATCGAGCAAACGGTAAATAAACGATAATATGTAAATACTTATTTACTTGAATAAGTACGAAATAATTTTTAATAGATGTAAGAATTCGGGGTTGAGATTTTGAGTTTTATTACATGTAGAAATTCGGGGTCACAAGTTCAATTTTAATTATAAGCAAGGTAGAATTTTTGTAAGTATATAAGTATTTATATCAATACTTATATAAGCAAATATTTACTTTTTTTGAGGTAAGAATGGCATTTAATCAGGCGCAATTTTTTGATGGACTCGAAAAAATCACACAAGCGATTGCAAATGGTCAGCAACCGCAAAGCAAGTTTATTTTAGATTTTTTGGCATTACTTGATATTTCAAAAACGACCCTGAACGATATAAAAAGCCAAAACACCCGTACCAATATCGCCAAACACCCAGAGCTTGGCGAAGTCGCCCTAAAACAGAAAATCTATTTTAAGCCTGTGGGCAAAAACTATGGCGATTTGTTGTCCGATAGTGGTTTAACCGGCAGTGAGCAACTCGAAAATGCCCTACAAACGCTCAAAACTGACCCACTGATTAAAACCCACAAAATCCGTCTACTTGTCGTCACAGATTTTCAGACTTTATTGGCTTACGATGTCAAAACCGATGATACGCTCGATGTTGAGTTTGTCGAGCTGGATAAAGATTATGCATTCTTTTTGCCCTTGGTGGGGCTAGAGCGTGCCAAAGATTTTAGCGAACACCCTGCTGATGTCAAAGCATCCGAGAAAATGGGGCGGTTATTTGATTTTATCAAGCGATATAACGAGTTTGACACCAAAGACGATATCCATGCGTTAAATATTTTTTTAACCCGTTTGCTGTTTTGTTTTTTTGCCGAAGATACGGGTATTTTTGATAAAGACAGCTTTTGCCAAACCTTACAAGCCACCACACAGACGGATGGCTCGGATACCAATACCTTTTTGCATGATTTATTTGAAGTGCTCGATTTGCCGATGGATAGCCCACAGCGAGCAAACAAGCCTAGCCATTTGACCAAGTTCCCCTATGTGAATGGTGAATTGTTCCGTGAGCAATATTGGATACCTGAGTTTAACGCTCGCACACGGCGGATTTTGCTTGATTGTGCACGGATGAATTGGGCAGAGATTAACCCCGATATTTTCGGCTCTATGTTCCAAGCGGTGATTGATACCCAGCAACGGGGTAATTTAGGGCAGCATTACACGTCCGTTAGCAATATCATGAAAGTGATTGAGCCGCTCTTTTTGCAAGGCTTAAGAGCAGAATATGAGCAATTGGCTAGCCTAAGCAATGACAATGCCCACAAAAACCAAAAAGCCAAACGCTTAGACGAGTTATTGACCCGTTTAGGCAATATCAAGGTGTTCGATCCTGCGTGTGGCTCAGGCAATTTTTTGATTATCGCCTATAAAGAATTGCGAATGCTTGAAATCAAGGTTTGGCAAGCCAAATTGGACATGATGAAAGGCAACAGCCAAAATCTGTCATGGGACTTTGGCTTTGACAGCGTGATTAGTTTGGACAATTTTTTTGGCATTGAGATTGATGATTTTGCGGTGCAGATTGCAAGGTTGTCGCTGTGGCTTGCCGAACATCAAATGAATGTCAAATTCCGTGAAGCCTTTGGGCAGAGTCGTGCCACGCTACCGCTTAAAGACAGCGGACATATCGTGCATGGCAATAGCTTGCGACTCGATTGGCAAGCAGTGTGCCCCAATGACGGTGAGCAAGAAATTTATGTGGTGGGCAATCCACCATTTGGTGGTTCGGGTAATCGCACGGATGAGCAAACCGCCGATATGGAAAAGGTATTTGTCGGGTTTAAAAAGTTCAAGTTTTTGGATTTTGTCACCGCTTGGTTTTGGAAAGGGGCAAATTATCTTAAAAATAGCCACGATAAAGGCAGTCAAGCCAAAATGGCATTGGTTTCGACCAATTCGATTGCCCAAGGTGAGCAAGTGGCGATGCTGTTTCCGTATATTTTTGGGTTGGACGTTGGGATTGGTTTTGCGTATCAGTCGTTTCCGTGGAAAAACAATGCCAAGCACAATGCAGGCGTTCATGTGGTGATTATTGGGCTTGAGATGATGAATGAGGGTCAAAAGACGATTTATTCACAGGTGGATGGGATTTGGCATAGTGAAAAGGTCAAAAATATCAGTCCGTATTTAATCGCTGGGTCAAATCTAGCGGTCAAAAGTCGTGAAAGCCCTTTTGATAAAAATGTTAATAAAATGATTAGAGGTAACCAACCTACTGATGGTGGCTATTTATTACTTTCTCCAAGTGAAAAGCAAGATTTAATTAAGAATGAACCAAAATCAGAAAAGTGGATAAAAAAAGTTATTGGGGCAGAAGAGTTTATTAATGGAAAACAAAGATTTTGTCTATGGTTGGATGGGATTTCAGAAGATGAAATCAATGAAATGCCTTTAATAAAAGAAAGAGTGGAACAAGTTAGAGTATTGAGAATTAAAAGCAAAGATAAAGGTTCTCAAAAATTAGCAGACACACCACACTTATTTCGTGAAACTATCAATCCAAATAGATACATTATTGTTCCAATTGTATCATCAGAAAAAAGAAAGTATATTCCAATGGATATATTAGATTCAAACTCAGTTCCAACAAATCTGGTACAGTTAGTAGAAAATGGTACGATGTATGAATTTGGAATTCTTAATTCTACTATGCATAATGATTGGATGAGAATAATTAGTAGTAGGCTTGAAAATCGTTATAGATATACAATAACAATTGTTTATAACACATTCCCCTTCCCCACCGTCACCGATGAGCAAAAAAAGCATATCGAACGGTTAGCTGAAGAAATCCTACTCACCCGTGAAGACTTTGCAGGCGATACCTTAGCCAAACTCTACGACCCAGACACCATGCCAGAGTCGCTCAAAATCGCCCACCAAAACCTAGACGATGCCGTGGACAAACTTTACAACCCCAAAGGCTTTACCGATACCGCAAGCCGCCTTGCTCACCTACTCGAACGCTACGAAACCCTGATTAATGCCGAAAAAGAGCAACAAGTCATTGATAAACAAGCCAAAAAGAAAAAGAGTAAATAAGTAAATACATATATAAATAATTATTTACTTATAAATTTATATGAAGATATAAGTATGGTTTATGACTATAGCAATACACTTAACCCACACAAAGGGCTGATATGGCGGATTGTTCATATTGCGAACTTACCGTGGATTTTTGCCAATGGCTTGCACAGTGGTAATAGCCCTATCCAATCACCTAATTGGCAACATATTGGTAATCCAGAACTGATTCAAAAACGAGCCAATCACCCTGTGCCTGTTGGACGACAAGGTTATCTTAACGACTATGTGCCGTTTTACTTTACCCCTTTTTCGCCCATGCTACTTAATATCAAATCGGGTCGGGGTGTCATGCAGCGACCTATGCAAGATATCGTGATTTTGGTATCGTCGATTGATACGGTAGAAAACAATCATTTGGACTATGTCTTTACCAATAGCCATGCTTATTACCAATGGACGAACTTTTTTACCGACAAAAAAGACTTGGACCAAATCGACTGGGCATTATTGCAACGCCGAGATTTTAGCCGTGACCCTAACGACTTGGCAAAATTTGAACGCTATCAAGCCGAGTTTTTGATTTATCAGCATTGCCCCATATCGGCAATCATCGGTATCTGTTGTTATAATGACAACGTCAAACAAAGCATTCAACAATTAATCGATACGTCTGGCATTACATTGGACGTGTATAGCCGACCCAACTGGTATCTTTAACATGATTACATATACCCAAGGCAATTTGCTCGAAGCGGATACCCAAGCATTGGTTAACACCGTCAATACGGTCGGTGTGATGGGCAAAGGTATTGCCTTAATGTTTAAACAACAGTTTCCCGAAAATTTCAAACGCTATGCCAAAGCGTGCAAATCAGGTGATGTGCAAGTCGGTAAAATGTTTGTGGTTGATATTGATACCCCACCCACACAACATTCTCAGCCCCAACTTAAGCAAAGATGGATAGTAAACTTTCCGACCAAACAGCATTGGCGAGCCAAATCACAAATCGAATGGATACAAGCAGGATTGCAAGATTTGCGACAATGGTTAATTGATAATCGTATCGAATCGATAGCCATTCCCCCATTGGGAGCGGGTAATGGCGGACTGCCTTGGCAACAGGTGAAGCCACTTATCAAACAAGCCTTGGGCGATTTGCCAAATATTGATATTCAAATCTTTGAACCATCAGATAGTTATTATAGCGTTGCGACTGCCACAACGACTGACACTCTTACCCATGCCAGAGCCTTATTATATCAAGTGGTTGACCGCTATTGGGTGCTTGGTATGGAATGTAGCTTGCTTGAAGTGCATAAACTGATGTGGTTTTTGCAACGAGCCATTGAACGCCATCGTTTAGCCAATCCCTTACAGTTATCATTTATGCCCCATTATTATGGTACTTATGCCCCAAATCTACGTCATTTACTTAACAATCTAGATGGTAGCTATTTATTGGCTGAAAAGCGTCTGCCAGACTGCAAACCATTGGATGTTATTTGGACAAATCAAACTAAACAAGCTGAAGTTGAGCAATATTTGCAAACATCAATGTCAGATTTTTTACCCGTTTTGACAGAAGTTGATAATGTGATAGCAGGATTTGAGTCGCCGTTTGGCTTGGAGTTACTATCTACGGTGGATTGGCTAATCTATCAAGAACAATATCCTGCTACGGCGGAAGGTATTAAGCAAGGCATGGCAAATTGGCAAGCAGGGGAAATCTGGGCAAAACGTAAATTGGAATTATTCAATGACCAGCATATTGATATTGCATTACAACATTTGAAAACTATTTATCAGTAAATACTTAAATACTTAAATACTTAAATACTTAAATACTTAAATACT
>NZ_DAMAAE010000025.1:0-10651 GCF_031986685.1 Moraxella sp. CTOTU47915 | reverse complement strand
AACTTTCCTAAAAAGCTGGAAAATCACTTTAAAGCCTTTGATTTAGCTTTCTTTGGGGTCAGCACAGAAAACGGACCATATAGGGTGGTAAGTACATTTGTTTAGTATTTAAATTACTGTGATAGGTAAAACTCATCATTGGAACAACTGATCTCTGCTGTCAAGAACGGAGAAAAACACTTGGTAGATTATGTCAGGCAGCCTGACGGTAAAAGGGGTCAGCACGTAATTCGGTTCATATTGTACGCTAGGTACATTTATTGAATTTTATGTGTTTGTTGTTTAATAAATTTATGAAAATACTCTTAATTAAATTGCATATTATTCATCTCTATTAAAAAGGCAAAGGGTAAAAAAAATAAGTCTTTGATTTTAATAAATTTATTAATAAACAAAATTCCTTAGCGTACTATTTTCTCCGAATTCTGTGCTGACCCCTAAACACAAGAAAACGTATGTAAGTTATTCATGAAAAAAGAAAACGCCCAAAAAAGTCCGCCTGCAACTACAGGAGAACTGAAACAAGTAGGTAAGTGAACTACTAGATTGGACGAATCATCAGGTAAGCCTTTTTAAGGTTAGTAAGGATATGGCATTGATAAATAATCATCATGCCTAAGTAGAAGTGGCGTCAGCGTATCAAAAATTGCTGCATAAATCAACGCCACATGGCATGGTAAAAATGATAATTTTATAGGTAAACCCTGATAAAGCCCCCACGTTATGGCTGATTGGGTGGAATAACTTCGCCATCTTCTTTCACAAACGGCTCGGTGAGTGGTTTATCTAACAAATCAAGCACCACTTCAGACGGGCGACATAGCTTTACGCCTTTATCACTGACCACAATCGGACGATTAATCAAAATCGGCTCAGCCAGCATATGTTGGATAATGTCATCATCGCTTAAATCTGGATTGTCTAACCCACGCTCAGCAAACGGCGGCACATTGGTACGCACTAACTGTCCTGGCATCATCGCCATTTGCTCAAGTAATTCTCGCAGTTTTGCTTCGCTAGGTGGTGTTTGAAGGTAATAGATAATATTCGGCTCACCATTTACGTGACGAATTAGTGCTAAGGTGTTGCGAGACGTGCCGCAATTGGGGTTATGATAAATGGTAATATCTTGCATGATAATTTCCTAAAATTGTGTTTATAGACTGGTTTGATTCACCCGCTGCATCAACGCTTCGGCACTCTCGACTCGTTCAGAATAACGATTCACCAAGTAATCTTTGTGATCACGGGTCAATAGGGTAAATTTCATCAACTCTTCAACCACATCGACAATGCGTAGAAAGTACCCCGATGGCTTCATCCTATCGTTTTCATCAAATTCCAAAAACGCTTTGGCGACTGACGACTGGTTAGGAATCGTGAGCAGCCGCATCCATCGCCCCAAAATCCGCATTTGATTGACCGCGTTAAACGATTGTGACCCGCCAGAGACTTGCATCACGGCTAAGGTTTTACCTTGGGTCGGACGCACTGCACCCATCGATAGGGGAATCCAGTCGATTTGGGTTTTCATGACGCCGGTCATCGCCCCATGACGCTCGGGGCTACACCAAATCATGCCTTCGCACCAATTGACTAATTCGTAGAGCTCTTGGACTTTGGGGTGTTGACTGTCCGCATCATCAACCAGTGGCAATCCTGCTGGGTTATAAATCTTGACCTTAGCCCCCATGGCAGTTAGCAAACGGGCACACTCTTCAATCACCAACCGACTAAAGGAACGCTCACGCAGCGAGCCATACAGCAATAAAAATTTGGGCGGTGTTGTCGATAAATCGCCTTTAAAATCCTGCACGGTGGGATGATGAAAGTGTGCTTCGTCCAACTGTGGCATGGACAAATCATTGACCGTCAATGTCTTAGGGTTGATATCAGTGTGTTTTTGCATGCTTGTCATAATTCATGCCTTTACCAGTTGTTGTAATGCCTCTAGCTGTTCTGCCTTGGGGCGTTTGGCAATGTCGATCAGTTGTTCGACCCGTTGCTCGATTTCTTGAATCGTCGCCAAAAAAGCTTGGCGTTTTTGTTCATCGCTGCCGTCAAGTTTGGATGGGTCAGACAAGCCCCAATGCAGTTTTGGGATATTGCCAAGCCACAATGGACAACTTTCGCCTGCGGCTTGGTCACACACGGTAATGACCACATCGGGGATAAAATCATCCCCATTTTCATCTTTTAAGCTCTCCCAAGATTTACTGGTTAAGTCCGCCGTGTCATAGCCCATTTCACTTAGGTATTTGAGCGATAAGGGATGCACTGCGCCACTTGGCTGACTGCCCGCGCTCATCGCATTGATGATACCTTGGGCATTTTGTCGGGTGATGGCTTCCGATAAGATACTGCGACAGCGGTTATGGGTACAAATATATAAGATATTCATGGTTATTCGGTATCCGCTACAATCGTGGTTTGTTCAGCAATGTCTTTGACCTGTTTGGTGAGGGCTAATTTATCCAGTTTTTCAATCGGTAAACTGTCTAACAAGCGAATACGGTTAACGAACTGATGCTGTACTTGGCTAAATGCCCGTTGTTGCTCTGTCTCATCGGTAATCGTTGACGGGTCAGCCATGCCCCAATGTGCCGTCACAGGTTGTCCTGGCCATACGGGGCACGCCTCACCTCGGGATTGATCACAAACCGTAATAATAAAATCCATCACAGGGGCGTCAGGTTGGGTAAACTCCAGCATATCTTTACTGCGCAAACTGTCTGTGTCGTAGCCTTGCGCCTTTAAATGCTCAATAGTTTTTGGGTGGACACCGTTGCCGTCTGGGTTACTACCCGCACTGTAAGCGGTAAATTTTTCAGGCAAAATGGTATTGGTAATCGCTTCAGCAATGATACTGCGACAGCGGTTATGGGTACAAATAAATAAAATGTTATAAGGTGGTTTGTTGGTCATGGTTTTTTTCTCTTATGGATGAATAAATAGGGCTAATGAAAATTCATGATAAATTGATTACATTGACTGATGATGAAACGTTCGCTAAAAGCAGGGTGTTTGACCAAACTAATTGATTAAACTTAACCACCCTACCAAGGCGACCAAGGTTGCCAATAGCACAGGGATGGTTAAAATCATCCCGACTTTAAAATAATAACCCCAACTGACCTGGATATTTTTAGTCGCCAACACATGCAACCAAAGCAGGGTCGCAAGCGAACCAATCGGGGTAATTTTTGGCCCCAAATCACAGCCAATCACGTTGGCAAACACCATGGCTTCTTTAATCATTGGACTTGTAATATGCGCCCCATCAATGGCGAGGGCTTGGATCAGCACCGTTGGCATATTGTTCATCACCGACGATAAGATGGCGGACAAAAAGCCTGTGCCCACGGTTGCCACGAGCAGTCCTTGTTGTTCAAGCCCTTGTAACAACGTGGCCAGATAATCGGTTAAACCCGCATTTTTTAGCCCATACACCACCAAATACATACCGAGTGAGAAAATCACGATTTGCCATGGGGCGTTTTTGACCACAGGCATAATCGACAACTTTTTCCCCATATAAGCCACTATTAGCAACACTAGCGCACCTAGGCCAGCAATCACGCTAATCGGCACACCCATCGGCTCAAACACAAAAAACCCGAACAACAACGCCGCTAGTACCACCCAACCCGTTGTAAAAGTCGCTTTATCGGTAATCGCTGAATTTGGCTCATCAACCCATTCCAACGCATAGGCATTGGGTATGTCTTTACGATAAAACCCATACAACACCACTAGTGATGCTAATACGGATACAAGATTCACCGGCACCATCACCAACGCATAACGGTCAAACGGTACCTTAAAAAAATCCGCCGATACAATGTTGACGAGATTCGATACCACCAAGGGCAAGCTTGCCGTATCGGCAATAAAGCCTGCTGCCATAATAAATGCCAATGTGGTGGCAGGGCTAAAGCGTAATGCGGTCAAAATCGCAATCACAATCGGTGTTAAAATCAGCGCCGCCCCGTCATTGGCAAAAAATGCCGATACTACTGCCCCTAGCAGTACGATAAAGGCAAATAACCAATGACCATTGCCCTTGGCAAAACGCGCGACATGCAAGGCAACCCATTTAAAAAACCCCGCTTCATCAAGAAGCAAGCTGATGATGATAATGGCGATAAAAGCAAAGGTGGCATTCCAGACAATATCCCACACCACAGGAATATCATCCATACCAATCACCCCTGTCATGAGTGCCAACATCGCCCCGATGGTCGCTGTCCAACCAATGCCTAAGCCTTTAGGTTGCCAAATCACAAAAATCAGCGTGAGCAAGAAAATGATAGCGGCGATTGCCATAATGAATATCCAGTGCTATAGTTAGCAACATGATAATTTATATATTCGGATATGTAAATATATGAAAGAGAAATTTTTACCGCATGAGTTTTTTAAAGCATTGGGCGACCCAACGCGCTTAAGCATTATTCAACTGCTCAATGAAAAACAGTCGCTGTGCGTGTGTGATATCATCGATACCCTCAATCAGCCACAACCCACCATCTCACGACATCTTAACCAGTTAAAAACCATTGGCATATTGACCAGCGAGCGAAAAGGGACTTGGATTTGGTATAGCATTGACAACGATTTATCAGATTGGTGTAACACGGTGATTACTGCTTTGCCTGAGTTTAACCCTGAACTTGTCTAGGAACCCGCCTAGCTCATGAAGCAGATTTTATTCACGGTGGTTTTATTTGCGATAACGGCCATTGCCGAAATCGTCGGTTGTTATTTGGGTTATCAATGGTTGGTTGAGAAAAAACCGCTTTGGTATCTCATCCCATTGGTGATTAGTTTAGCCATCTTTGTGTGGTTATTGACTTTGCACCCAACGGCGACAGGGCGTGTGTATGCTGCGCATGGTGGCATTTATGTGGCTGTCGCCTTAATGTGGCTACACCTTGTCGACAAAGTCACGTTAATGGCATGGGACATCGCAGGAGGTAGCGTTGTACTACTCGGTGTCTGTATTATTATTTTTCAGCCATACGCCTTTAGTAAAAACTTTTGACTTAATCAGGCTATTTAAACCATTATCCATCTGAAGTGTCACTATTAGGCGCATTGCGTTGTGTGGGTGTGGTTAAAAATGGGGGTGTCATCTCTAAAGGATTGATAATTTGACGTTGAGACTGGGTTGCCATTGCCCACCACTGTAGCTGTAAAAAGCTACGAGCCAAGTAACTTTGCCAATCCTCGGTATTCACCGTGGGTAAAAAATGACCCTGTTCATCAAAGACTTCTTGCGCTTTTGGAATATGAATCATAGCTGATACCGCTAGACAGCCCAATTCTGCTAAAAAAGTGCGCATATTGATGGCCGCTCGCATACCGCCCCATTGCCCTGCTGAATAAGTGACAATGCTACTTGGCTTGAATGAAAATAATGAGCTGCCAAAGTGATTGAGTAAGTCCATCAAGGCAGGACTCATAGCGTGGTTATATTCGGGACTTACCATCACATAGCCGTCCGCTTGGGCGATTTTATTCGCCAGACGCTCTAACGGTTCAGGTGCTTTACCTTTAGCATAGGCAAAATGCGGTTTAAAAACCGGTCCTAATGGATAATCGAGTGGGTCAATGATTTCCACGGTAATGTCTGGAAACGCGGCTTGCAAATACCGCTCACAAGCCAATGCCACACGCTCACCGAGTCTGGCAGGTTTTGGTGGGGTGCTATCGCGTACCGAACCTAAAAAAATAAGAAAGTTCATTAATTCATTTCCAAACTTGTAAGTTTAATAAGAATAATGGAATTATGCTTAATTGTAGCGGTCAAGTTTAATTAGACAGCCTTTAAGAGATTTTGATTAAAAAACTGTATTTCTTTCTCGACTAGTGTTAAGTAATCATTGAAGCTGTGTGGTCTAACTTGACGGTAATAGCCGATGATATAACTGGCGACATCGACTCTTGCTTGAGCCAAATCATCATATCCTTTTCTGAGCATCCACTCTGTCTTAAAGGGGTCAGCACGGAATTCGGACCATATAGGGCGGTAAGGAATTTTGTCGAGTTTTAATTCATTTTAAAACAATCACTTATCCAGATGCAATACTGTAAAGCTAGATTAAGCACGCTAAAGCCATCTTAGTGGTCTAAACTTCCCATCTCCGATTCTCGCATTACTTTTCCAAAGGTAATCACCTGTCAAATTGAACCGTCCTGGTATTATCGGAGACAGGTTTGCTTGAGTCAAGCAGCATAGCCTGACGGAATTAATGAACAATAGTAGATATTTTCCGCATCAATAGGCGACAAATATCCATTTCTAGAATGTAATCGCTCATGGTTGTACCAGTGTACCCAATCAAGGGTCGCTAGCGCAACATCATTTACGCCATCCCATTCCTGTTTCAAATAATCAATCACCTCCGCTTTATATAGCCCATTCACACTTTCAGCTAGGGCATTATCTGAGCGAGGAAATAGCGAAGCATTGCTTCGCCCGAGTGCAAGACGTAGGGCTATGCCCGAAGTGGAATCGCCTGTCGTGCCGACTGATGCAGCAAGCCCCGATTGTTTAAGCCGTTCACCGTACTTAATCGATAGATACTGACTACCTTTATCAGAATGATGAATTACTCCGCTTGGTCTGCCTCTAGCGTCTAATGCTTGATTTAGGGCATCTAGAACTAGCTGAGTGTCCATATGATTCGATACTTTCCAACCCACAATAACTCGCTTGAATACGTCGATGACAAAGGCGGTATAGACCCAGCCTGATTTAGTTTTAATGTAGGTAAAGTCAGCCACCCATAGCTTATTTGGAGCGTCAGCGGTAAAGTTACGTTTGACCAAATCATCGGGCTTGTCTTGATCGTCTCTCTGCTTCGTGGTGATTTTGCCTTTGCCTCGCCATACGCCTTGAATACCTAGCTGTTTCATCAGGCGTTCAACGGTGCAACGACCTAATTTGGGCAAACCATCTTGCTTAAGCTTATGCCAGACTTTACAAATGCCGTAACGACAGCCACTGTCTCGCCAAATCTGTTTGATTTGCTCCATAAGGTGCTTGTCGCTTTGTTTGCGTCGGCTTTGCTTCTCTGGGTTCTCTTGTTCATCTTTGATGCGATAGTAGGTGGATGGGGCAATTGGCAGTATTCTACAAATCGGCTCGACCCCATATTTTTCTTTTTCATCATCAATGAATTTGACCATCACTTGGGTTTGCGGCCCTTCTCCGCCTGGGCGAAAAAAGCGGCTGCCTTGCGAATGATTTCGTTCGCTTGTTTGAGTTCTCTGATTTCTCGCTCAAGTTCAGCGATACGAGCCGCTTGGCTCTCAGTGCTAACCGTCACAGGATTTTGCTTAGCTAGGTGCTTTTGATGCCATGAGCGTAGGGTTTCAGGGGTACAGCCAAATTTGGGGGCGATGGCTTGGATGGCCGCCCATAATGAGGGATAATCTTTTTGTGATTCAATCAGTAATTCGACGGCTCTTTTCTTAACTTCTGTTGGGTATTGTTTGCTTTTCATAAGGGTATTGTCTCAGAGTTTTAGGTCTCCGACAATCCCGGGGCGGTTCATTTCTTGATTGAGACGGTGTTTGATGAGTTAAAGAATATTTGCCATATCGAGCATTCAAGGCATCGTAGCCATGTTGGGTTTATGAGTAATTTGGTGGCAGGGCTGATTGCTTATTGCCATCAACCCAAGAAGCCGACACTTAAAAATGTGCTGATTGAACCTTTCGTCGCTAAGATTGCTTGTTAATTCAAAGCCTTAGAGTATGGCTTATGTCGAACTGGGGTTAATTAGTAGTAGCCTAATAACTTCCACCACACGAGACCGACCACTAGCCATAACAGTGAGTTCACGATACTCATGACAAAGCCGGCTTTCCACCATTCACCCAATGTGGCAAAGCCAGAACTGAAAATCACGGGCGCTGTACCTGTCGCATAATGGGTCAAACTCATCATAATATTACCGGCTGATGCCAAAATCAGTGCATACAGTAGCGGTGGCGCACCCAACGCCAGACCCACCCCATAAAATGCGGCAAACATTGCGGTGATGTGTGCCGTGGTACTGGCAAAGAAGTAATGGGTGTACAGATAGACCAAGGTTAAAATCGCACACGCACCGACCCAACCAATGCCCAAATGACCAATACCGGTTTGGATATTGGTGGCAAACCATTTGATTAAGCCCAATTTATCCAAAAACGTTGCCATCATTACCAACGCACCAAACCATACAATCGTATCCCATGCTGATTTTTGCTTCAGCACATCATCCCACGTTAGCACGCCTGAGAGTAATAGCAAGCTTAAACCAATCAATGCCGCTGTGGTCGCATCGACACTAAATGCCTCACCCAAAATCATCGCTGGTATATTCGCCCACAATATCAACATCAGCGCAAAAACGCCTAACATAATTTTTTCGTCTTTATGAATCGGGCCTAACGCTTTTAGATTTTCTTTGGCAAATTCAGTTGCGTTCGGTGTGGTTTTTATTTCCGGTGGATACAGTTTATAAATCACCAATGGCATCACTAGCAGACACACCACACCGGGGACAAACATCGCTACCGCCCACGTTGTCCAGCTTAAATGAATTTGTTGACCGGTTAATTTACCCACGAGTTCAACGACCAATGGATTGGGTGCTGTTGCTGTGATAAACATGCCCGAGGTAATGGGGTTAGCATTATAATTCACTAAGGACAAATAACGACCCACACGGTTTTGGGTATTGTTCTCGACATCCGACCCTAAAGAGTGCGAAATCGCCTTCATAATCGGGTGAATAATACCACCGCCGCGCGCGGTATTTGATGGGGTAATCGGTGCTAAGACCAGTTCTGCCAACACGAACGAATAGCCGATGCCCAAAGTCTTTTTACCAAATATCGAGATAAAATAATAACCAATACGCTTACCCAACCCTGTCTTGGTCAACCCATACGAAATCATGACCGCAATACCAATCAGCCAAATTAGCGTACTCGATAAACTCGATAAGGCATCTTTGACTGCGACTGCCGGCTTATCACTGGTCACGCCTGTCAAAGCAACGACTGCCATAGACAGCATGGCTAACGCACCAATTGGCATCGCTTTACCAATAATTGCCGCAATTGTACCGATAAATATCGCTAGCAAATGCCAAGCTTCTGGCTTAACGCCTTCGGGTACGGGAATCACAAACCAAATAATCAGTGTCAATACCACGGCAATCGCCATCGGAATTGGCGCAAAGCCTAATCCTGTACTGCGATGTTCATCCGGTACAGGCGTCGTTGTATTGGGTAATGGCGTTGTCTTAGGCGCTTCAGTTATCTTGGGTGGTTCAGTTGGTGGTGTGGATGGTGAAGAATTGGGCTTATCAGGCAATGACATGGGGTACCTCCATCGTTCAATAAACAAAAAAATCTTAACCTGAATTCGACATAAGAAAGGATAAAAAAAAGAAGTCCAATGAACTGTACTGGAATTGTCGGCCACAGATTATCTTGAGTCACGCAGCATAGCCTGACGGAATTAATGAACAATAGTAGATATTTGCTGCGTCAATAGGCGACAAATACCCGTTGGTAATCGACGGCTTTTTTCTTAACTTCTGTTGGGTATTTTTTGCTTTCCATAAGAGTATTGTCTCAGAGTTATAGGTTTCCGACAATCCCGAGACGGTTCATACAGAGTTCGGATCAAACAGCATAGATCACTTTTTTATTGCCCAATGATTATCTAAATACCATACCGCCATCGGTCAAAATAGTTTGACCCGTAATATAGTTGGCATCATCAGAAGCTAAAAATGATACTAAATTTGCTACATCTTCAGGTTCCTCTGGTCTTCCGACTAAAATACCCTGTGTAAATTCTTTCCACGCTTGTTTTGGCTCATAACCTTTATGTTTGACAAATGCCGCATCAATTCGCTCCCACATAGGGGTATCAGCCACCCCAGGACAATAGGCATTTACACGAATATTATATTGGGCTAATTCTTTAGCAGTTGAGTGGGTAAATGAACGTACTGCGTGTTTAGTGGCGCTATATAAGCTTAGCATTTCATATGACTCATGTCCTGCAATACTACAAGCATTGATAATCTTACTCACGTTGTTTTGTTTTTTCATCTGCTCGGCGGCTGCTTGCGTGCCAAACACCACGCCTTTGATATTCACATTCATTACACGGTCAAGCTCTTTTTCTTCAATTTCTAAAAACGGCTCAACCGACTCCACCCCTGCGTTATTGACAAACACGTCAACCTGCCCAAAGGCTTTCACCGCTTCTTCGATAAGGCGAAATTGGTCGGCACGTTTTGACACATCGCCCACCACCGTGATGCTTTCATACCCTGCTTTGTCAAATTCGGCTTTGGCTTTTTTTAGATTATCTTCGCTGATGTCGTGTAGCACCACTCGAAAACCATCTTTGGCAAGACGAGTCGCAATGGCATTACCCAGACCCCCTGCCGAACCTGTTATGACTGCAACTTTTGCGTTGGATTTTGTAGATCTAGTCATTATGATTCCTTATTGGTGAAAAAAATTAAAAAATACATCGTATCAAAAAACGCTATCTTTTGAGTATAACAAACGTTGTATAGTTAAAACCGAATTATACCAAGCAACTTTCAACACAATCCTTAAGCGTATC
>NZ_DAMAAE010000024.1:0-10755 GCF_031986685.1 Moraxella sp. CTOTU47915 | reverse complement strand
ACCAATCTTGCTTTCATCGCTTTGTTATTGAAAAGATTGTGAACAGGTTCTTAAAGAGATTTGGACCGAGTGGGAGGACTATCTAAATGATTGAACTATATTTTGAGACTGACCCCACTAAATTACCTAATATGTCAAGTAATGTATTACCAGTCCGGATGTTTGGCAAATCTGCACTGGAAGGTATGTACAACAGTATTGGCGGAGCTGCTTTACAAGAATTCAGAAGATTACAAGAACAGCCTGACGAAACAGCTTTTGACTTAATGATGTTATCGTTAGCAGTTACTGCCGCTGATACTTTCGTTGAACGAAACACCAGAGCAGAAGATGCTTGGTGTCGTCAATTTAAGGTTCATCTACCTTTACTAGAACCAGATTTGTGGCAACAACAAAGATCATTACTTCAAGAAACTTTACATTTTCTCAGCGGTGACTTATGGGATTTTGAATTTAGTCAAAGTGATTTTCAAATACCAAGTAAGATAACGCATCGACGAGCTCGAAAAATACACATCGATAATCATGACTCGGTTTGTTTATTCTCTGGCGGTCTCGATAGTATGATTGGAGCCATAGATTTAACACAACAAGGGAAAAAACCTGTACTAGTCAGCCATGCTTATCCAAAAGATAGGGAAAAACAGGATGATGTTTATAACAAACTTCGCCTTACTAATGCTAAATTTCAAGTCGTCGCAAACCCAAGAAAAGTAAAAGAAATCCCAGTCGATGTACAAATGAGAACACGGAGTTTTAACTTTATTGCATTTGGAGCATTGATTGCTACTGCGTTATCAAAAAACCACTATAATAATCAAACCGTTAACCTTTATATCCCAGAAAATGGGCTTATTTCGATCAATCCACCATTAACAGCTCGACGAATTGGTTCATTGAGTACAAGAACGACTCATCCCTTTTTTTTAGGAAAGCTGAACGAATTGTTCATCAATATTGGTTTACCTGTTAAGCTATTGAATCCTTACCAGTTTAAAACAAAGGGTGAGATGATAGTAGACTGCCAAAATCAGGCTTTACTGAAAAAGGTTGCCGTTGATACAGTTTCCTGTGGTAAATGGAAACGCTCAGGTATTCAATGCGGCAGATGTGTGCCATGCTTGATTAGGCGAGCTTCTTTTAATGCAGCCACTTATAATGATAATACACCATACCAATTCCCAGTTTTAAACCATGTCATCAAAAACCCCAATAATAGAGACGATTTGATGTCTATGATTGTCGCTATTCAGAGTTTAGAAAATGCTTCGAATAAAAATATTTGGGTGGCAAGGTCGGGTTCATTACCATTTGAGAAAACTGAACGTCAGAGCATTATAGATACTGTTTTAAGGGGAATGGGTGAAGTGAAAAATTATTTACAAACTCAAAATTTGGATGTAACTGTCTAATGTACCCATTGATTGATCTGCATTGCCATTTGGATTTATATGAAAATTCGCATAAAGTCGCTTCTTTATGCGATGCTTCAAGTTATATCTTATCAGTCACGACAACACCTAAAGCATGGTTCGGTACAAAGGAACTTGCAGAAAACCATCAAAGAATTCAAACAGCTCTTGGTTTGCATCCACAGATAGCTCATGAACGTAGTGAAGAACTAGATTTATTTGACCTATTAGTGGACGACACAAAATATATAGGTGAAATAGGATTAGATGGCTCGCGCTCACTAAAACAATTTCAACCGATTCAACAGAAAGTTTTTGAGCATATTGTTATACAATCGAATAAGTCTACTCCTAAAATTTTAACCATTCATAGTCTTCAGGCTGTGGATAGCGTACTTGACTGTTTAAAAAATCATTTTTCGAATGGCGTACCTGTTCTACACTGGTACACAGGAAATGAAATTCAATTAAACAGAGCGATAGCTAATGGCTGTTGGTTTTCAGTAAATCAAAGGATGCTTTCAACCAACAAAGGAAAACAGCTCGTCAGCAGAATTCCCAAAAACCGCATTATCACTGAAACGGATGGCCCATTTGTTAAGAGTAAAAATCAGCCAATTTTGCCTGGCGAAGTTATGCCAGTAATCAATAGTTTATCTAAGCTTTGGAATGAACCAAGAGAGCAAGTTATTGCTAGAGTTTTCGAGAATTTTAAAAACCTTATAAGGCAAGTGACTTGGTGAACAACAATAAATCCCAAAAAATATTTTTAATTTTACCATTTATGTAGAAATACTTCAAAAATCGTTAAAAAGGGTGTCCAACTTTCGGGGTTCAGATCAAAATAAGTGGGCACTATCTCGTATTTTTTAGAATGGTGGTAGATGGGATGGTCGGATGCTTACACTGATTGTGATGTCTTACTTCTATGCAAAAAATGAACAAGAAAATATTTTGGCAAGTGAGCTTCAAAAGCTAAAAGGATAACTGATGAAAACGAATTTTCCTAAAGACTTCGATGTTGAAGCAGCGGTTCAAGCGATTATTGATGATGAACCTGATTTGATAGCAGAGCGAGACAATTTGATTGAAGCATTAAACCAAACCAAAGCAGGTATCTTTGCACGTACGACAGAAATATCAGATACGGCTCAAGTCCGCCATAAAGCGGGTTTGTCGCAAAGTCAATTTGCCAAAGCCTTAGGTATTTCTGTCAATACGTTAAAATCTTGGGAGCAAGGTCAGCGTAAACCGAGTGGCTCAGCGCAAGTCTTACTTAAATTATTAGGCAAAAAACCTGAGTTAATTGATGAGATTGCTCATTTTGCATAGTACTTGAGCCCTTCTATTAAACACCTTTTAGTGAGTGTAATCGAAAGTTTCTTATAAGCTCTGTTTAAAGATGTGTTGAACGCTGATTTATAGATAGGTTAATTTACAAAAATAGGCATAAACTTAAGAAAATAAGAAACTCTATGAAAACATCTGTTTTCCGTAGGCTAGTTCTATTATCACGCGAATCTATAATGGTATAATACTCGACAAAATTCCTTAGCGTGCAATATGACCCGAATTCTCAGATAACCCCTGGTTAAAGTGTGGCTTGTTTTTTTACACTCTACCTTATTCGATATCAGCAAAGAATTAGGGAAATATAGTCACAGAAACATAAAAGTGATACAAGGCAGGCGAACGAAACTGTACAAATAGTACTGTGAGTGAGCCTAACGCCGTAGCACTTTCTGTCTTCGAAGACTATAGCAGTCTAGCCGCTTTCGGATAAGCCAAGGCCACGTTTGTGAGTGCATTTATATCTACCCTTTGACCCAAAATTTTGTTTCTAGACATTAAGTTAGTTATAAATGGCAGATTAGGTATGAGACCATTATCGTTTATCCCAGTCTAGAACTTTTGAAATCTACGTCTTTTATAATACTCGTTTTTATTGTTCAAACGATGCTAACTATAACATTGCCATATATAAGCGATACAACATTTTACTTTTAATTCTTATTATGATTGATATAATCAAATTTTAGCTTAAATATGAAAAATAAATTCTATATTTTGCTATATTTAGAAATATATTTTCTTATTATTTTTTGTTTTTGATATTTATTTTTTATTTAATTTTAAAATGGAAGTTACACATGAATAACATCAATTTAAAAGAAACTTTTAAAACATTGCGTGGGCAAACAGGTAATCCAGCGGTTAGCGTATTTATTCCGACCCACCGTACTTTCCCAGACAATGAGCAAGACGCAATTGCCCTAAAAAACCAACTTAAAATCGTCGAAGAACGTGTCACCAATGAATACGACAAGCGTGTTGCTGCAAGTGTGATGGAAAAAATCCATGCCCAAACCGATGAGCTTGACCATAACTATAACTTAGATACGCTGGCTGTGTTTGCCACGCCTGAATCTGCTCAAGTGGTGCGTTTGCCCTTTGATGCCGCTGAGCGAGTCATCATTGGTGAAAAGTTTGCGACCCGTGACCTCATGCGTAACTTATCAGAAGGGGTTGGCTATTATGTGTTGGTAGTTACGCCTGAAAAAGCCCGTCTGATTGAAGGCGTGAATAATCGTCTGGTTAAAGAAATTAAAGGCGGTAGCGAACGTCAACAAACAATGAGCGAGTTGACCTTCCCTATTAACAACTCAACGCTACCCAACAACAGTAAAGCAGACCGTACAGGCTCATCAGACGATGATATGTACTTAAAAGAGTTCTTTAACCGTGTTGATAAAAGCTTGCAAGAGCTTTATAACAAATCACCACTACCTGTGATTTTGGTGGGTGATAGCCACAATATTGGTTTTTATGAAAAAGTGTGCGACCGCCCTGATATGATTATTGGTAAAGTCGATAATTTAACATATCTGAACGACAGCAAGCCAGAGGACATTATTGCTGGCGTTCAAGACATCGTTGAGCAAAAGCGTCAGACTCGTTACGAAACTGCCAAAGGCGACCTTGAAAAAGCTCGTAATGAAAAGATGGTGCGTACTGATTTGCAACAAATCTATCGCTCGGCGTTTGAAGGCAATGCGGTAACGCTATTGGTTCGTCAAGGTCATAGTGTGCCTGCGAAGATTGATGAGAAAGCACAGACCCTACAAGTCCAAGATGATGCTACTGCTGAGGGTGTAACCGATGATGCGGTTAGTGAAATCATTGAATTGGTTAGCCATAACGGTGGTGAGGTGGTATTTGTACCCACTGAGCAAATGGATGAAAAGGAGCCGATTGCGTTGATTACTCGTTACTAATCGTCGAATCGTTTACAATGAAGGGTAGTACAATTGTCTTACCCTTTTTTTATTGAGTAAAATAGATGAATAATACGCATTTGGTCGCTCAATGGCTACAGCGACAGATTAAAGATAGTTCAGCAGTTGGGTTAATGCTGGGTTTTTTTTGTCTATATGTGTCCTATGTACCAATGTTGTTGCCACGGGTCTGGTGGTTGCAGGCAATCAGTGGTGGCATTAACGCTATCGTTGGTTATGCGTTTGGAATGCTGTTGGGTCTTATAGGGTATTGGTTACAGCGTTTATTAAAAAACTCCAATCATCAATCAGCTATCAACCACCTAAATATCTTACCAATAATGACGATGGTATTAGGATTTTTAGGTGCGATTGGTTTTGCTTTTTATCATTACCAGATTACTGCCAAGATTGCCCAACAGGTCCAGATAACACCGCCGTCATTGCTTAATGTCAGCGGGGCTATGCTCTTAAGTCTATTGCTTTGGGGGTTGGTCGTGTTTATCGCTCGCTTGATAAAGCAATTGGTGTTGATGGGGGTAGAACGTGGCTTTCCACAGTTTTCTACTACCACAAAAATGAGTATGAAAGCAGGGGCTTTTTTACTACTGATTGTCGGATTGGTTACGTTAAGTCGAGATTATATCTGGCACAAAGTTGTCGAGAAAGTCGCCTATAGTGCCATGCAGCTTGATACCTCTGAACCCGATACCCTATCAGCCCCATTCTCACGGTATAAATCAGGGTTTGATAGTGGGCAAACGGGGCATAGTAATAAAGAAAAACCTGCCCAACAGTGGCAGGAGTTGGGGCATTTTGGACAACGCTTTGTCTCGCTTGGGGCGTCGCAGAAGGATATTAGCTTGCTGACAGGATTGCCTGCCAAAGAGCCGATTCGGGTATTCGTTGGTTTGAATCGTCAAGAACCTGATAAAGCGTTGTTAGAAAAAATGGTGCAGACCGCCCTTGATGAGATGGATAGAACGCAGGCGTTTACCCGCCGCTATATCGTGATACAAGGGGCTACAGGACGGGGCTGGATTGAAGAGTACAGCAGTCAGGCGGTTGAGTATTTGACCCAAGGCGATGTGGCAACGGTGGCGATTCAATACTCGTATTTACCCAGTCAATTTTCGTTTTTGTTGAATGGTGAGCTTGCCACGTTTGCCAATAGCGAGTTGATAAATGCCGTCAAACAACGTCTTGAGCAAATGCCGATTGATAAACGCCCTAAACTATTGCTTGCAGGAGAGTCGTTAGGGGCGTATGCCAGTCAATCGCTTTTTAACAATTATGATGATGTCATTAATCGTATTGATGGGGCGGTGTGGGTGGGAACGCCAAGATTTAGCCCACTATGGCAACAACTGGTGGCGAATCGGAATAAAGGTTCGACAGAAGCCTTGCCTATTATTCACAGCGGACAACATGTGCGATTTATGGATAATCCTGCCTCATTAAAACAACTGACAAATGATTGGCAGTCACCACGAATTGTATTTTTGCAGTATGCGACAGACCCTATCGTGTGGTGGTCGTCCAAGATGCTATGGCAAGCACCTGACTGGATGGCAGAACCCAAGGGTCGAGGGGTTAGTCATTTACCTAGATGGTTGCCTGTGTTAAGTTTTTGGGAATTATCTCTGGATATGCCAGCGTCTAACCAAACGCCTGCAGGATTTGGTCATATTTATGAAGATGATATCGTGTATGCGTGGGCGGCGGTACTCGATAATTCACAAGTTGACCCTAAGCAAGTGGCAGAAAGAATTGAACAGCGAATAGCATTCACAAAAGAGAATAAATAGCTATTTTTATATTAGGAGGGTCTATGAGTAATTTTCAGCAAACGCTTAAGCGGTTTTTTGCGATGGATGCAGCGGCTGGTATTGTTTTAGCCATCGCTGCACTACTGGCAATGATTGTTGCCAATTCGCCATTGCAAGAAAGCTATGAGCATTTATTGCATTTTCCGATTGCGATAAGTTTTGGTGATTTCGTGGTGAAACACCATTTGCTTCATTGGATTAATGATGGGTTAATGGCAGTGTTTTTCTTTTTAGTGGGGCTTGAGCTTAAACGTGAAATGATGGTAGGGGAATTGTCCAACCCACGCAACATCATTTTACCTGCACTCGCTGCCATGGGTGGCATGGTGTTTCCTGCCTTAATTTATTTGATGTTTAACTACCAAAACCCTGATTTTGCTAAGGGTTGGGCGATTCCTGCGGCCACGGATATCGCCTTTGCGTTGGGGGTATTAACCTTACTGGGTAGCCGAGTGCCGCTGTCGCTTAAAGTGTTTTTAACCTCAATTGCGATTTTCGATGATATTGGGGCGATTTTAATCATTGCTTTGTTTTATTCCAGTGGGTTAAACCTAGCCGCCTTAGGGGTTGCCGCTTTAACGCTTGCAGTATTGTTTATCATGAATCGTTTTAATGTCACTCGTATTTCTGCGTATGTCATTATTGGATTGGTGTTATGGGTGGCGATGCTTGAATCGGGTATTCATGCCACGATTGCTGGGGTATTGCTGGCGATGTTTATCCCAATGACTGATTCGGCAAACCCTAAAATCTCACCGTTAAAAGAACTTGAGCATGATTTGCATCATACAGTGAGCTTTTTGATTTTGCCCGTATTTGCCTTTGCCAATGCAGGGATCCATTTTGGGGGAGCGGAAGGAGGCTTTATGGCGTCACTCACCCACCCTGTGTCATTGGGCATTATCATGGGATTGCTAGTCGGTAAAATGCTGGGTGTGATGTTATTTAGTTGGCTTGGGGTTAAGCTAAAGCTCGCCAATCTGCCACAAGGCATGAACTGGGGTCAAGTAATTGGTGTCGCTGCCCTATGTGGCATTGGATTTACCATGAGTTTATTTATCGGGAGCTTGGCGTTCGCAGGATTGGAGATTAAACCGTTTGATGAGCGATTAGGGATTGTCATGGGTTCAGTTTTAGCAGGCATTATCGGTTATTTTTATCTGAATAAGACATTGCCAAAACAAGCCTAGCCTTTAACTATCCTATACCTAAAATGCGTTTTTATCATTGATAGCGGTAAAAACGCATTTTTTAATTGAATAGCAAAGTGAGTTTTTTATGTTGATTGCGATTGTGGCATTTTTAGTGGGGCTAGCTATACTGGTGTGGAGTGCCAACGTGTTTATTGATGGGGCAACGGATTTGGCCGTCAAGTTGATGCGTTAAAAGAAATCGGCTGTGAGCGAATTTTTGAAGACAAAGCATCAGGCAGTAATTCCCAACGTAAAGGATTGGATGATTGTCTCAACTATTTGCGAAAAGGCGATGTGCTTGTTGTTTTGGATTTAGATCGGTTAGGGCGGTTAGCCAGTGACTTGATAAAGTTGATTGATGAACTGGCTGAAAATGGCATTGGCTTTAAAGCGATTAATTCACCGATGGATACCACCACCCCTGCAGGTCGGGCGTTTTTACAAATTCAAGCCGCTTTTGCTGAGATGGAACGTAATATTATCCGCCAGCGGGTGAAAGAGGGGATTGCCGCTGCTAGGGCTCGAGGACGAAAAGGGGGACGACCTAGAATTATGACGGCTGAGAAACTTCGTTATGCTCAGCATCTGATGCAAGACCAAACCAAAAGCATTCCTGCGATTTGCAGGGAGCTTGGTGATATTCCCAGCAGTACGCTGTACCACTATGTGACGGCGAAAGGGGAGTTGAAGAAGGCAGGGGTGGATTTAATAAGCAAACTCGATTAATTTCAAAATTTTGGGAAGTTTCAATTTTTCAGGATTCTAAAATCGATTGTTAACTAGTAGATTTAGTATTATAATGCAATGTATCATATATTAAAGGTTTACTATGTATACGGTCGTCGAAACGGAAAGCTTTAAAGTTGAAATTGCTCAATTGTTAGATTTGGATGATCGATTGGCTTTCTTTACTTACCTTTCACAAAATCCATTAAAGGGTGATGTGATTCAACATGGCAAAGGTTTACGTAAAATTCGTTGGGCAACCAGTGGTAAAGGCAAGTCGGGTGGGGTTCGAGTTATCTACTACAATATGCTGGATGATGGACTGATAGTTTGTCTAGCTGTGTATGCGAAAAATGAAAAAGAAAACATTTCTGCCAAAGAATTAAAATCTTTGAAAAATGAAAAGCAAGGAAACTAATTATGAAACCTGTTAATTTCTCTGACGTAGATATTGCCAATATTGTCGAGGCAGTGATTCAAGATGATCCTGATGCGATTGTGATTAAGGACAGTTTAGCCAAATCACTTTCTCAATTACGAGAAGGACGGTATGCACCCGTATCGGAAGTCAGCCAAGTTCGTCAAAAGACAGGCTTGTCGCAAAGTCAATTTGCCAAGTCATTGGGGATTTCAGTCAATACTTTAAAGTCTTGGGAGCAAGGTCAGCGTAAACCGAGCGGTTCAGCTCAAGTCTTGCTTAAGTTATTGGGCAAAAAACCTGAGTTAATTGATGAGATTGCTCATTTGGCATAGTACTTGAGCCATTCTAGTAACTACCCTTCTTTGAGTGTAATTGAAATTTTCTCATAGGGTCTATTTACATATTTATTAGATACTGATTTGTAGACAGGTTAATTTACAAAAATAGAGGCGATTTGCCTCTGTTTTTTCGCCTAAATGGAAGTGTCCAAAAAACCAACGTTTTTTAGACACCTTGACCTTTATCAATTTTAAAAATACTCGACTAAATTCCTTAACGTACTATTTTCTCCGAATTCTGGGGTAACCCCATTATAATCTCTTATCGGTTGTCTAGCTTTATTATGCCACTACATAGCCATCGTCGTCTAATACGATGTCGTCTTTGACTTTTTCCCATACGAGCTTGGGTTTTAGTTTGTCATGACGTAGGTATCGATTGATGCGGTCATGACTAATTGATTCAGGATGATGTTCTGCGTAGTTGGTAAGGGTGTAATTGGTTTGGCTTACCAGTAAATATTGACAGTAGTCTAATCTAAGCGGGTGATAGCTTTTTTCTTCATCTCTTTATGCTACTATATTTTTATCCGCTTTCGCAAAATTTTATGCTTTTTGCGTAAGTCCTAATTATAAATGCCAAGCATAAGGTTTTGGCATTTACTCATTTAGTGATTTCAAAGTTACAGATTAACCAGTGATTTTAGCGTTACCCGTCACGTTTGAGCTGAAACCAACTTATCAATAGAGATTATCATGTCAAATAAATATTCTATTAAATTTTCAATCCTCGTCAGCTTATCAGCGTTATCTTTGGTCGCTTGTGGCAATCAAGTCGCGAAAAATAGTCAAACAGATACCATCGCCTCAACGCCTCAAACAACTCAGCAGCGTCAGGCGATAACCACCATTCCTAACGTTCAAACTCAAATCTCAGATACATTGAAAAACAATACGTTAACGGTACATCGCGACCCGAACTGTGGCTGTTGTCATAGTTGGATTGAGCATGCTAAATCCTACGGTGTGATGATTGTTGACAAAGTCACCAGTAATGAGGCAGTTACAGCGATCAAAGCGCAGCATCAATTACCAACGTCAATGTACTCTTGCCATACCATCATAAGCCAAGACGGTTATGTGTTTGAGGGTCATGTGCCGGTCAAGTATATGGATAAGTTCCTACAAAACCCGCCCAAAGACGCTATTGGTCTAGCCACACCGGGTATGCCAATGGGTAGTCCAGGCATGGAAATGGGTGATCAATTCAGTCCTTATACTATTATGCTGATAAAAAAAGACGGTAGTACCGCGCCTTATGCTAGTATTAAACAAGCAAACGAACAATATTGAAGATATTAGCCAGTACAGCGCTAGGTAACACTGATTGGGTCACGTCCGGCTATAGGACGTGGCTCTCATATAATATTACAGCAGATTGAGTAAGTTATTTAGTTAATCATCATAAGCAGTTACCCCACATTCTGCTAATGTGAGAAAGGCGGGGTGGTCGGATACTTATTTTAATCCAAATTCTATGCTGATGCCTAATTTATCAGGCCACATCAAAGAAAGCTAAATCAAAGGCTTTAAAGTGATTTTCCAGCTTTTTAGGAAAGTT
>NZ_DAMAAE010000023.1:0-12587 GCF_031986685.1 Moraxella sp. CTOTU47915 | reverse complement strand
GGCACTATCTCTTATTTTTTAGGACTGTGATAGATGGAATGGTCGGATGCTTACTTTTAGTGTGTCTTGTATCATCTTCGTATCCACGATTGTTTAATCATGGACACTATCTCTAATTTCTTATGTGTGGAAAAGATGGGATGGTCGGATGCTTACGATTTATTTGGCTTTATCGTGAAATAAACCTAATAAAAAGGCGCCAAATTGGCGCTGATTTACAAAATCACGAAAAACAATAGGTTTTCGTGATTATCAAGTAAATTTATAATGGTGTAATAACTAACAGAATTTATGCATTAATTCCATGATTTGATAGACGGTAATGGATTTTCAATGAGAATCGCTACAATTAACATAGTCTAGATGATGTAAAATTTTTGGCTTAGGCTAAGTACATTTAGTTTACCCTTCTCTTCTATCAAATATTACCGTATGCGTTTCTCTATGAAATTCTATACCTATCTGATGAATGATACGACTGGGTGTTGTGTATTTGTCAGCATAACGCTTCTGTTGTATTTGAGCTAAGGCAGTTCCTTGTGGTTGATCGTTTTTACCATTCACGACTTTAAATTCAAAAATGTAAACGTGGTCTCCAACGATGAGTGTCATGTCGATATTACCAAGACTTGTTGCGTCTTCTGTGATAGTTTGAAAGCCTAAACTGGCAAACAGTGCGTAGAAGACGCTGGCCCAATAGCCTTCGTAATTGGCAATCGGATTATTTCTGTGCCAGTTATGGGGAATGCTACTAAAAAATGCTTGGATAATGCTTTCAATGCCATCAAGATTATGCTGAACAATCGCTTCGTAAAGTTCACTTTGTTTGAGTAACATATCATCTTTGGCATGGGCGATGTATTTTAATAGCAGTGATTCCGATAAGCTTTGTTGTACTTCAATGTTAGGAAATTTTAGGGTATAACGTACACTGGGTTTTAACAGCATTTTATCAATGGTGAGATAACCCGTTTGAAATAGTAAGGCGATGATACTGATATCGCTTATTTCAAATTGTGAGAGGTTTTGACTATCAATAAGTCTACCAATCAGTTGATGGATATGGATGTTTTCATTTAATAGTTTATCCATTAAGAAGGTTGCATTACCTGTTTCTACCCAGTAGTTTTTATAGAGCCTTTGTGGGTTACTTAAAAACAGTAAGACGTCAAATGGGTTATAGACTGCTTCACCTGTCCAATTATAGCCGTTATACCATTTTTTTAACTCTTCAAGATCCACTTTATCTAATTCTACAGCGAATACGTTTTCAAGCTCAGATTGGGTGTAACCACAAAGCGCTGAGAATCTTTCATCTAAGGTAACATCGTATAGATTATTTAAACCTGAAAATAGATTGATTTTACTAAATTTAGAAACGCCTGTGAGCATGGCAAATTGTATATGGGCATCTTGACCTTTAATCACGGAATAAAAATCCCTTAATTGATTACGGACAATAATAGATTTTTCTGAATTCTGCAAACTGTCTAAAATCGGCTTATCGTATTCATCTATCAATATGACAACTTTTTGCCCTGTTGTTTCATGGCAATGCTGAATGAGTGCTTGAAACCTACCACTAATCGTTTTTAAGCTATTAGTAATACGCCATCTTTCTTCTAAAGCCGTTAAAATGTCCGATAAAGCAAGAGATAAGTCATCGTAACCTTCTATACCGCCATCAAAGCTAATGCGAATAACAGGATAGGATTGCTCCCATTGCCAGTGATGTTCAGCATATAATCCAGTGAATAGCGCCTTGTTACCTGCAAATATTTCAGCAATAGTATCAAGGGTCAGGCTTTTGCCAAACCGTCTAGGTCTTGATAAAAAAATATATTTACTAGTATTAATTAGTTCAATAATTTTGGCCGTTTTATCGACGTAATAATAGTTACCTTGTCTTAGTTCGGCTAAATTTTGGATGCCGATAGGAAATTGTTTTTTTACCATTTATTAGATCCCCACTAAGAATCACAAGATAATTTCAATAACTTAATAAACTTATTTCCCAAGAGTAACTTATGTAAGTTATGCATAAAAAGTAAGTTATAACATTTACTAATAGATATAAGTTATTTAAGTTATTTAAGTTATTTAAGTTATTTAAGTTATTTAAGTTATTTAAGTTATTTAACTTTCTTCATTTTTTGTTGCGAGAACTGCTAAATTTAATTGTTCTTCTGAAAGAAAGCTTAGCTGCTGAATCGCTGTTTTGACAATTATCGAACGATTAGCACGAGCGACCCTACTTTTTACAAGTAATTCATCGATTTGATCACTCACTTCTTGGGTAAGTGAAAAAGTTTGGCGAATATATTTAGCCTTCGATTCTTTTTGTAGCGAATGGGTATTCGCCCCACCAATAAAACTATCGACAGAGATATCAGCATTATAACCTTTTTTCTTTAAATCACTTAAACCCATTATACTTCTCCTAAAAACTCTTCGGCAATCGCTACAATTTCTGCGCTAGCCTTGCCATCTGTATCACCTTTGGCTTCAAATACTGTAAATCCATTTTCATCAGCGTCATCATAAATATTACGATTACTGGTGAAATTTTGAAGAGCTGGAATATTAAAGGATTCACAAGCATCTTTAGCATCGGTGATACGCTGGAATTGACTGGGCAAAGTTGGACATTGTGTCATGACGGCTTTTGCTTTTAAATTAGGATTGATGGCTTTTGCCATTTTCACCAGATTTTCCATGTGTGCCAGTGTTTTTAAATCCCGACGTTTAGGTCTAAAAGGCAACAACATATGGGTTGCAACAGTCATAGCAGAACGTAAGGCTTCAGAATCTTGACCACCTGCATCAATGACAATATCTTGATAACGCTTTGACAAATCAATTAGTGTCTGTCTAATATTACCTGAGCATTGCACTGATGGGAGTGTTTTAGAAATTTGGTTTTGCTCCCGCTCTTTTACCCAGTCAGTCGTTGTACCCTGCGGGTCAGCATCTAACAATAAGATGTCTCGATTTCTATTCTGCAAATAAACTGCAATATTTTGAGCTAAGCAGCTCTTGCCTGAACCACCTTTTTCACCGCCAATTAAGATTATCATAAGTTACACCTTTTATTTAAGTTATTAAAGTTACATAACCATTTTAACAGATTTAAGTTACGTAAGTTAATTAATTTATTCAAAATTTTATCATATATAATTTATTGATTTAAATTAATTTTTCACATAGATGTAATATTATTTAATGAAATTACTTACGCAAGTTACTTATTAGCATTAACTTATGTAATAAATTATATGATTAAATAGGACGTATTTCTACCAACTTCTTTCTAATATTTCTTGAATATTTTTAAATTTTTTAACACTAGTAGGGTCTTTTAGTAAGACACGCCAACTATTAAAAACTTCATCATAACTTCTACTATCATTGCTTGCGAGTAAACTACTATTAGCATCTAGAAACTCCTTTTTAAATTTGGCCAATTTATTAATTTGACCATCTGATAGTCCTTTTATTTGCCATGATAGTGCTAGAGGATTTTTTTTCTCTGACTCAAGCATATCAATTGTCTTACCAACAGGTTGCGCAGTTTTTTTAGCTTGAGCTTTTAATTTGAATTTTAGCTCAAGATGAGTGAATTTTTTTCCCGTTTTTACAAGTTTATATTCAACATTAATTTTAGTTTTTTCATTAATTTCATTGACTGCAGTTTCAATAACTCGTACTTTCAAATCTTTGGTTGCAGGGTATTTGTCACCAAGATCAAGAAACTCTCTTAAATCTTCAATTGTGATTTTTCGAAACCCTGTATCTTTAAATTGCATGAGTAATTCAAAGAATCTAATACTATACGAGCTACTAAGCCCTGCAATATCTTGTTTTAAATATTGGGTAAAATTAGCTGATAAATTGCTCAAATAGGGCAAAATTGATTTACTAAATCTAAGAACCACAAAATGCTGATTATTAGGCATTTTAGTTGGTTGTAATCCTAAACTTTGAGCAAGTTTAATCATACCTTCGCCAGTTCCAACTCCCATATCCTGTACCCAGCGAGTTTTTAGTACATCGTCACCTACTTTTAATACAATAGAACGTTCATACAAACGTTCAGCCGCTTCACGCATTTCTCTATATGCAGTTTTAGGATGCACACCCATTTCAATAAAATCGCTGACTTCGACGGTATAGACCTCTTCATCTTGAACTTCCACACCTTTAGGTATTTGAGAAATTGCAGAGAGAATCAAGCGTTGTTCATTTGCAGTTAAGTGATAACTGGCAGTAATAACTACATTAGATTTCACAATTAGATCATTACTCATGGCAAAATTCCAATAATTAATAGGACACAAAATATCATAGTCCCATTAAAGTAGTCAATCCGTCCCATTAAAGTAGTCAATCCGTCCCATTAAAGTAGTCAATCCGTCCTATTAAAGTAGTCAATCCGTCCTATTTACGTCCTCCAAAACCGGGCTACATCAGGCATACAGATGGTCTACAAACCTTTAAAAACTATAAAAACCTAAAAAAGAAATTTTTTGTTTTTAAAATTTTATATATTTAAACGTTGAAATTCCTGTAAGTGGAATAGCCAAGCAGCAAGATTGGCAGATGAATCGAGAGTTTTTAAGCCCCAGCTATACCACCAAGCTATCAGATCTACTCAAAGTGCATTAGTGCGAGTTTGCTAACGGCTGTTAATAAATCCATGTTAAAAGAGAAACCCTGATGTGTGCCAACTTTCAACCCATTAGCGCTACGCAAGCGCCGTTATTTACCAATCAACAGCTCAGCTTTGCCGTCAAACAGGATATTTACTCAGGCTATAAAGCCCCCTTGCTATTTGCTAACCTCTTATCAAATACGAGGGGTGATCCTGCCGAGTGGCACTCAGCCATGTTTGGAATGGTGCCTAAATGGGCCTAAGATATCGATATTGCCAAGCACACTTATGATGCCCGTAGAAACGGTGATGGAAAAACCGAGTTTTAAACATGCTTGGTACAACAATCAGTTTGCGTTAATTCCGGTACAAACCATCTATGAGCCGTTTACCGTAGCCGCTTTATATGAAATTGTTAAGATAGGGGAGCAAATCGTTCGCTCCATGACCATGCTGACCACCAATGCCGATAATCATCCTTTCATGTTACAATTTCACAAGCCTGAAGATGAAAAACGCTCGATTGTGGTGATTGAACCTGAACATCGCCAGGATTGGCTCAATATGCATCATGAGGACGCGTTTGAGCTACTTAAACCGATGGGTGCTGGGTATGTAGCGGAACATCTGCCAAAGCCGAAAAAACCGCTTAAAACGGCGCAAATGGATGTGTTTAATGGCTAGGGTAGCGATTATATGACTGACTTACATCCATGATTGATTAATTTAATGACTTCAACCCCAATGACAGCAGATACGCAATCTCAAATCGATGCCATCTTTAACCAAGTTGTCCAGTACAACCAACAGTACGATACCAGCAAACCCTTATTCTTTGATACTGAAACCACCGGTGGCGGCAGGAATGATCAAATCATCGAAATTGCGTTTTGTGATAGTGATCGACATGTGATTATCGATACGCTGATCTATACCGATAGAACGTCTAGCCCAGGCGCATTTAAGGTGCATGGTATTTATCCTCATGAGCTGATAGGTAAGCCTACCTTTATTGATATTCAACCCGCGATTGTACAGTTGCTCAAAGGAAGAACCCTGTATGCTTACAATGCCAGCTTTGATATTCGTATGATGCGGCAATCGGGTCATAAGCTTCGCTTGCAGCAAGTTGAAGTAAAATGCCTGTGTAAGCAGTTTGCTGATTTTATCGGGCAATACTCACCGTATTTTAAAGCCAATCGTTATTTTAGCCTAAGCAAGGCTATGACCCACTTTGGGGTAGAACATAGCAATGCGCACCGCGCTAGACCCGATGCGCTAGCCTGTGTAACGGTATGGCAGGGGATGATGGGAAGTCATCATTGGGATTATTGAATGACGTATCATATTAAAATACAGCTATGTAGTAGGGAACAGAGCAACCTAATTAATAAGGTTGCTCTTTTTTATTGTGCTGGGATTCGTCATCATCTACATACAAAATAATATCACCTGGTGCGCAATCTAAATACTTACATAATTTATCAATGGCATCGATATCAATTTTTATCACATCATTGTTATACAAACGATAAAGGGTCGAACGACTTATATCCAAATCTCTATCAATATCGGCAACTTTAAGTCCACGTTGTGCCAATAAAACAGGCAAATTTATCTTTATCACAATAAAATCCCTAAAAATGAAAATAAATAATTGATTTAGGAATAAAATAATATTAATATAGTTCCTAAATTAGGGAATAAATTTTATTTTTAGATATAAATTCCCAATTTCAACTATTATCCCATACTTGAGATAATTTTCCAATCGAACAACAAAAAATTCAAGGAGCACAAAAATGCACCTAAACCCCGTCATCCAACACCTCTATGACCAACTTGACCAAAGAAAAAACCGCCAACAGCAAATTAATAAGCTTACAAGCCAACTAATCAAAGAACAGCGGATACAACCAGGTGACAACCTTTACCTGTTTCTAGGACTCATCAAACGCTGCAACAACACCCAAGCCATTCAAACATGGATTTCAGAAATATTAGACGAAATAGACGTAAACGACGACCAAGAAAAATACCAACAGCTTGAACATAAATTTCTAAAACTTATGCCAGAAATAGCATAGAACAAGTCCCCTTAACAACCGCTAAAATCACAAGCCTAACCTAAAGAAAGGAAAATCATATGGGCTACAAATACCTTGCAAAAAACCACATCAGTGAACAACAAACCATCATTGTGCGTGACTAATTTGAAACCCCACTAGAGACTCACGGCAATCATTTAGATCACATCACACATATCTGTCAGTATTACAACATCAGTGCACCGTTACTAAGCATAATGGTCAGCCACTTCAAAATCTATGACACCCAAACCCACTGTAGAGAGTGCAACATCATGCGACAAATCTACGAACCGACCTATAACTATCAGAACCAAAAATTCAATTGGATATGCGATGACTGTCATCAATTCATTCAACAGCAATCCAATCGCAGTTTTTCATTGGCGCAATATTATAATGAAGACGATGACTGTCCCTTCTAAAAAAATCATACCCCCATCTAAAAACCTAAAAAAATAAAGCGACATACAATAGACCCTGTCGCTTTTTACATACTATATTCCCTGGTAACAACGACACCCATTAAACTATCCTAATCTTTAGGATCGCCATTCTTCACATCATTTTGTAAAAAACCACTAACCCACTCTTTATCCTTTTCATTCAAATTTTCATCAGCAAGCATCAGATTTAAAAAATCAGACAAAGAAATCGTAGCTTTATTTTCCGGTAACTTTTTTAACGACTCAATAATTACTAAACCAAAACGTCGATAGCGATTTTCAATAACTTGTTTCTTTTCGTTTTCATGCATTTGCAAGGCCAGTTTGGCTTTTTTCTTAGTTTCACGAGCAGTAATTTTAGCTTGCTCAAAACCAAGCAATAATCTTAATTTTCTTACATCTGAATCAGACAATAAAGCTTTCTGAAATAGTGTCAACATTAACAGTTGCTCATCCGCTAATCTTTTAGACTTAGCAACCTTAGCCTCAAATTCCCTAACCAATCTATCCAATAACTCATTTTCTGAATTAGTTAATTCGTTTTTCATAATAAACTCATATAGTTACTACATAATACCATTATAAAAACATCCAGTAAAAAGTCAAAGAAAAACTACTTGCAAACATAAACAATGCTCGTATAATTAAATAGATTACCTTGAAGCAAAAAATCTTCTGAGCCAGCAATGCCAGAGTTACCAAATTTGCTATGCAAATTCGGTAATCTGGCGCTGGCAATTGTGGGCAATGCCCCCTCTTGACACCCCCGTCGTCTCCTATTTTGATTTCCCGATAGTTAATCAAAAAGCGGAGACGATTAAAAACCCTTTGTGGGCTATTTGAATCTTATATGTTATCGATGAATGAAGAACAACAATCAATACCTAATGAGAAAATTAAACGCCAAAGTCGTTTAAATCTTAGACTCAGTGATAGCGAATTTGAAATGGTGCAAAGCAAAGCTAAAGGATTTGGTTTGCCCTTAGCTAAGTTTGTGCGTGTGTGTCTATTAGACTTACCTAAACCTATAAAACGTACCCATGATTTACCAATCGTTAATCCGGATTTGTATCGTCAGTTAGTGAGCATTGGTAACAACATCAATCAATTGACGCGTTATGCACATACCGCTTCACTAGACCCTAAGAAAAATTTGGATGTGTTAGAACTAGCTTATGCCCTACAAAGAATTGCCAATGAGTTAGAGTTATTACGTTTAGAGCATAGCCTAACTAAAACGCAAATTATTGAAAATGAAGCGGTAGATATGAATGTGGCTGTTGATGAAACCAAGTAACTAAAATCAGTAACTAGGCTCAATAATTTTATGGCAGAGAGAAAATGTTAGTTCGGTTTTTTAACCATGGTAAAGTCAAAAAAGGATTTGCAACCAGGTCGGGTGGCGGTGGCGATGTTCAATCATATTTATTATTTGAGAGAAATGATAAAACTAAACCCCGCGAAGGGGCTCGTTTAATCTATGGAGATGATGCAGTTACCACGGAAATTATTAATGGTATTAAAAATAGTAAGCTTTACACCTCTGGAGTATTATCATTCGCACCTGAAGAATCGATAACTGATACGCAAAAAATTGAAATCATAGAATCGTTTGAAGCCAATTTATTTCCTGGCATGACTCGAGGTGAGTACAGTGGCTATTGGGTCGAGCATGTTGATAAAGACCGCCAAGAATTGCATTTTGTATTTGCAGATATTCATTTACCGACGGGTCGGTCGTTAACGGTTTATTACCATCATAAAGATTTAGATTTGGTGGATAGTTGGAAGGATTTGATCAATTTCGATTATGGCTTAGCCGACCCCAATGATGCTAACCGTCAGCGTGTTTATCGGCTTAAAGGCTATGAGTATGCCCATAAAAAAGTGCAAGACAAACAGATATTCGCTGAACAAAATAGTGCGTCGTTAGGTAAGTCAGCTAAAGCTAGCACTAACAAAGTATTTATCGAAGAAGAAATTGCTCTGCATTTGGTTGAAACGATTGCGAGTGATAACAGTATTGAATCTCATGAAGATGTGGTACGCCTAATTGGTGAGATGTTTGAAATTACTCGTATTGACAAAAAAGGCAAATCGATTTCGATTAAAAATCCAAACGGTGGCAGAAATATAAAATTAAAAGGGATGCTATATGAGCGAGCGTTCACAAGATCTAGTCTCGAAAATTTTAGAACAACAAAAACAAAAGAACCTGCAACTCGAGCAAAACTTGCAGAACTTAATGAACAAGAGGTTGGACGACGCCTTCGTCGACTTCAACAGCGCTTTAAACAATATTATGAGTCGCATCGAGAGCTCGGGCAACAAGTTGATCAACAACTTACTGAGCCAGGCTACACCTCTGATCGACGACCAAGTGACAACAGCCAACCAGAACCTAGTGCAGTCAATCAATCAGTTGGAGCAAACTCAGCAGATGCTGAGCAAAACAACCGAACAAATGCAGCTGACCAATCAGCAAGTGGGAATGTTACAGACACAGATTTTAGAGAGTCAGCACCAAAGCCAAAAGCTTTTCAGCGAATACGCCGACAATCTAGTCGAGCAAGCCAAGACCCATATGATGCAGAGCGAGAAGGTGTATCAGCGCTTTTACCAAGCCCAAGCGCAAAAACAAGCGAACCTGAAAGTCAAGGCAATGATGATTGGGATGATTACCTTCGTTTTAGCCTTGATTCCAACGCTAGTAATGCTGGGGATGATCTATTACTCAAGACACTTGATGAGCCAACAGCAACAGCAATTGGCTCAGGTGGAACAATCGATAGAACAACAACAACAGCAGTTGGCGCTGATTTCAGCGAAAATTCAGCAGACACCGGCCGAGGCACGAGCATTAACGATGGTGACCGTGTTACCCAACGACCAAGATCCCAAGCAAATGCTGATTATTCCCAAAAATCAACAGCAAGTGAAATTTGGTTTAAATCCCAAAAGGCAATTGGTGTTACAGATAGCGCCAGAAGGATCAAATTAAAACGGGCAGCAAAGCAGCAAGGAATAACCCATGACCCTACCTATCAGTCCAAGCGAGCTCATCACACAAAGCTTACAAAAATTGTCGAACGATTTGCACAGCCAAATGACCGAGCAAATCAACCAGGCAGTCCAGAATCTACAAACACAGATGAGCGAAACACTTTCTCAATTGATACCAGACTTGCTCGATCAGCTTATACCGATTATCGAAGAAGAAATCCAAGACCGTCTGCAGCCGCAGCTAGCGAAGATGGAGACCTACTTACAAGAATTAAAGACCACCAATCAACAGCAGCTAAAAATGCTAAAATTAGGCAGGGAAGAATATCAGCTCTTACAAGACAAAATGCAACAAGCCTTGAACCAATTAGACAGTATACAGCCAATCGACGACAACGAGTTCAAACAGTTACTAAAGGACTTGGAAAATTCAATCATTACCTTACAGCGCAGCAACACCATGCAGAACAAAGATCTGAAGTCCTTAATCACGCTAATCAAGGACTTAGCGCCTTTAAAGACGGATATGAAGAACTCACTAGCGCATTTCACTCAGCAGCAGAAAGTTTTAGACAATTCACTCAAGCAGTTTCAACCCTTGCTGATGCGATAGGTGATTTATTTAAACGTCGCTTTGATGAGTTAAAGCGAAAAGCAATGACTTATGCTAAAGCAGGGCGGCTATATGAAACCTCTGAAGATGGATCCAAAGGCGCACAAGCCACGACCGAACAAGTTCAGCAGTTTGTTGATAGCCATTCGCCTAATATGAGCGGATTCACACAGTTAACTGAGAATGTTAAAAGGTGGGAAGAACAGGCGCTTAACAATGAACCATCTGGACCAAGCTTTGGACCATAAAGGGTCTTAGTTATCAAAATAGCGATTGTTACTGGGTAACAAGCAAAAAATTAAATGTTTAATAGCAATCGAAAGCCAAAATGCTATATGTATTATTGAAAGGGTTACTCGGCGTTGATAGATAGATAGCGTTGTGAGTTAAATTTGCGCAGCGCCTCTATAGTTTCCGTCAAACTGATTTCATCCTTAAAATAGCGTTCCACAATCGCATGCATTTCAGGCGGCGTTTCAAAACCAGAAAACGCACTGCTATTACAAACAAACTGCCAGTTTCTACGGCGCCGCGCTTCGGTTGCTGCATCAATCATAAAATATCTCAAGTCGGTTTTTTAATGGTGATTATTTTAAATCTGAAAATTTATTTTGCAAAGGATTAGTCTTCATACTTGCCTTTTTCTCGTTATTATTCATTTTAAAAATCAAAATATTCTCAGCCAACACATCCTCCGCAAAAAAGAAAGCAGGCGGTACATCCAGTATCTCAGCAATACGAGCCAATGTCTGTAAATCAGGCAAGTGTATGCCTTTTTCATAACGATTAATGCGGGTACTAGCGACAAACTCATCCAATCCTATCGCAATGCCTAATTGTTCCTGAGTGAGTTTTTTAGCTTTTCTGGCTTGTTTAAACCGTGTTGTAAAAATCGCCTGTAAATCCATAGCTTATTCCCAGATTAAAGCTACGAATTTCGTATATTTTCTTTGATTTTTTACTACGTATATCGTAGTATTTTACAAACACTCGTTTTCTTTTATTGAGGAGTTAGGATGACCGTTCAAATCATCCCAGTTAATGATGATAAAGCGCCCGTATTTGACCATAAGGGTATCTTTAAAAAAATAGCCTTACGCAGTGTATTAATCCCTATTCCGTTAGCCCTATTGATATGGCTAATCTCAGGACGCCGAGAATTCTTTTCTTGGTATTTTTTATTTATGTTTCTAGTATTTGTGATTAATACTTGGCTGGTTAAAACCAAAATGATTTTGTCTAAAGGTCGCAATATGGTGCAACCCATCCATGACTACTATAAACAGCAGATAGTTGCGCAAGTTTTTCATGTGGATTATGAATCACCTGGTATTTTAATTGACGATACTGCCAAGAAAATTGCTTTTACCATCGATCCTGAACGTAAACCACAATACATGATTTGTGATTATGGCGATATTCAAGGCTGGAAGCTGTACCAAAAGGATGTGATTCAACGACGAGATTATCATATTAACTTTGATACAGGTCGTGTCACGGGCGGTAATTATGTGGAGATGACGGCAAATGCGGTGACGGTATTTATTAATTATGCCCCACAACCTCGTCATGGCTTTTGGGTAAGCCATGAACATGAGGCTGAAATGTGGTCAGCACGGTTGAATTCGCTATTAAATGGTCAATAAGCATTTTACTAAACTGTTCTTATAGGGGTCAGCAAAGAATTCGGACCATATAGCACGCTAAGGAATTTCATCGATTAATAGATGTATGAGCTATGCTGAAGAAACCGTACAAGTAAACTTGGTAAACTAAGCGTATTAATC
>NZ_DAMAAE010000022.1:0-13048 GCF_031986685.1 Moraxella sp. CTOTU47915 | reverse complement strand
TCAAAATTTCCTCATTATGTCCTTTTGTATATTAAATGTTCAACACAACCTAGTATTAATGTGATAAAAAGCGCCGAAAACATGGCACTTGTACCACCGTGTGAAAATCCCCACCAAGAAGCAATAGCCAATGCAATTATAGTGAAAATAATATCGAAATAAAAATGCCTCATAATTTTTACCTTGATGTTTATTCAATTATTCCTATAAAAAAAGTGGCATTTACTTACCACTTTTTTATCTATATAAAACAACGCATTCTTATCCGATATTAATGCCATACTGCGCACACATAGCCGCTAGACCACCCGAGTATCCCTGCCCGACTGCTCGGAATTTCCATTCACCATTATTGCGATACACTTCGCCAAATACCATCGCAGTTTCAACTGAATAGTCTTCGGCTAAATCAAATCTGACGACCTCGACACCTGTTTCATCATTAACGACACGAATAAAGGCATTTTGTACCATACCGAAGTTCTGTCCGCGTGCTTGCGCATCATGGATCGTAACTGTTACTACAATTTTATCAATCTCAGGTGAAACCAAAGATAGATTAACCTTAACGGCCTCATCATCACCGTCGCCTGCACCACTACGATTATCGCCCGTGTGTTCTACTGCACCATCGGCAGATTTTAATTGGTTGTAAAAAATAAAATCGTGGTCACCACGTACTTTACCGCTTGTCGTGAGTAAAAATACACTGGCATCCAAATCAAACTCTGCGCCAGAAGTCGCACGCTCATCCCAACCTAAGCCAATCAAAAGCTTTTTTAGACCCGGATCTGTTTTGGATAAGGATAAATTACCACCTTTATTGAGTGAAATTGCCATACTAATCTCCTATGATTGATTATTTGATTGATTGTAGTTGAACAATTTTAATTTTAAAAAGCCATGACCATTGCTCAAAGTCATTAAACACTCATTATTTTCGACCAGCTCGCCAAGAAAAACCCCAGCCAAATGCGTTGTCCATATCACCATGATGATTGAAATACCGATTAATACGCTCAACTTTAATACTACCTGCTTCATTGACCAATCGCGCGATTGCACACATCGCCAGTCTATTAGAACCTTCTGTTAAACGTGTCTCAATAGGTGGCTGATTAGGCACTTGAATAGTCACCATACCATCGGTATGATCCCAATTTGGGGCACCTTCGTAGATGAAAGCATAAATTAGAACCTCTCGAATCTCTTGCCAATGTTTACCATTAATATCTATCCATTCGCCGTCCACAGATGCACCAGTACGATCATCCGCTCTTAAACGTATAAAAGGTAATTGCTCAAATTTACCAAAATTTCTGCCCAAAGCTTGGATGACTTGCTTATCTCCATTTTTTAGTGCAATAAATGCTCCAAGATCTAGATCAATACCGGAGTTTTGCGAACCAAATAAGCCGCCTAGTAACCCGCCTTTATTGGCAACTGATTTTTGATTCCAGTTAAGATTAATTGAGATTTTCCCAAAATCATCGCGTTTTTCAAGGTTAATGCTAGATTGGTTTTTGGTTAAGGTAATTTTGCTTAAATTAAGCGCGGTTTTCGGTAAATTGTTAGATTGACTTCCGTTAGATGTATTAGCCGGTGGGACAGTAGGTGAAATAGATGGACGAGCATTTTCATCAGCAATATCTACCCCAAAATGTTCGGATAATGGCTTTAAGCCACCGTCAAACCCTTGACAGACAAATCGAAACTTCCAAGCCCCTTGTCGGCGATAGCATTCACCAAGTATTAAGGCCTTTTCAATTCGACCTTGGCTTACGACTTCACTTTCGATGATGACTCGATTGGCATGCAATACCTGTAGCCTGATGTTGCCTAATTGTGCTACTGGCATCTCACTGGACATGGCCAAAGCAATTTTTTCAATGGCTTGTGGTTGATGGGTAAGTTTGATATCAAAAAAACAGTCAGTATCATGACCACGATAATTCACACTTCTATCATCACTTTGCAGTTGACCATAAAAAACCATATCCCCATCACCACGTACTTTGCCATTATTAGCTAGACGATAAGCCGCACAATCAATGGGTTTGTTACTAAGCACGCGAATTGTGATATCATCTGTGGGTAAGCCTGTATTGGCACCTGTAACCAAAATTTGAGACATATTCATTCCTTAAAATTTAGTAGTTTTCAACCATCTGAACAACTATTAGCCGACCACCGTCTTGTTTAGACAGCAGTATTTGTTTACCATCAATAAGCTCTACTTTATTCCCGATCGCAATGGCTGTTTTATTTGTAATGTCATATAACTCAGGCATGTTTTCATTAACTAACCACCATTGCCCTTGATGCAGCACAAAATAGCCGACTCGCTTGGTTTGATGTGCGGCCAAGCGTTCATTGGGTGCGATAAGACTACTAACGTGCCAAGGAAATAGCGACTGACCTGTCCACACCATTAAACGATGATTATCGGGGCGAAAACTCCCTTCGCGTTTAGAAGAATACAGATTTAAAATAGGTAGTTTGCCTATAAATGGCGTGCCACAAAAAGGACATTTTGGCTTTGTACTATTATCAAAAACATACCATTGCTGGGCGCAGGCGCTGTTTTGACAAGGTTGCATTAGATCTACAGTCTTTACCAAGGCAACTTCCCAATCGTTGGCAGAGGGGCGTTGTGATGGGTCATGTAAGGCAGTAACGAAACTTTTTAGGAATAACTCTGTCAAATAGGGACCGGTAATGGTAAATGGTACTTTTGAAGGATCTGCCCAAGGCAGTTGGCTATCTTTTAGCTGAGCGGGATTGACTGCATTACTATGATCGATTGGGTGTTCAATAAAGAGTGCTTTTTCACCCATCCCAAGCATTTCGTCGCGTTGTGGGTCTTCTATATCATGTACCTTTTTACCTCGCAGTGGATGGCGATAGAGGAGATACATATAGATTAACACCGCTAACGCATGTCTATCTGTGGCAATCGATGGTAAAATACGTTTTGGGTCATCTTTATTAAGATGAGAGGTTGCCACTACTTCAGGTGCGATGAAATCTGGTGTTCCTACTACATCGGGTGGGTACTTTCCTGGTACTACCAGCCCATCCACATCTATCACGCACGCCTGACCTGTCGCAGGGTCAATTAATACATTTTTATACGATAAATCAGAGTGTGCTAGACCAGCTGCGTGCATTCGTCTAACAGCACGGGCAATTAAAATACAAATTTTGACGTAGTTTAGCCAGTTGCCTTTTTCCTTTTCATCTAAAAAGCGATTTTGGTTACTGGCACTGGCAAACCACTTACCTTCTTTTTCTTTGCCTTTGATGTGCAAAAAATCATTGTTTTTTGAACCATGTGCAAAGAAAAAGTAAGGTTGATAAGTGGGGGCGACAATACCAATTAAGCCATTATGCTCAAGCATGGCATACGGCCAACAAAAGATACGTTTCCAATAGTCGCCACCGATACCCTCAAAAATACTTTGCCACTTATGACCTACGATTTCTTTTAAACGATCCTTCTGGCGTTCTAGATCCGCAGGGTTTTTATAAAAATTATTTTTCTCTTTACTAAAAAAACATACGACATAAGACTTATCAGGGGAAAAATACACATCTTTCATCGCCCCTGATCCGATCATCTCATCGACATATTGGACTGTTTTACCGTCGTAAGTTTGACAGGTGATTACATTCGCCATGTGGTATCTCCTTGCATGGCAAGTGTGGTATTGGCAGGGGATTGGGCTTGATGATTAGCCATAGCCTCAGGGGCATCGCCTACATTATCAGTATTTAGCAACTCACCTTGTGACGGTGGTTCATTCACGCACGGCTCTTCACTGCAGATTGATAATAAGGTAGTGGTTTGATTAGGCTGCAAGATGACCATGGTGCGATCATCATGATGACCAGGCGTCAAAAAATGCATCCAATCTAGTAAGGCTTGGTCTGGGTTTTCTTCATTTAATAAGGGAGACAATTCTGCCCAAAGCTGATTCCAGAGTGCTTGCTGTTCTAATCCTGCGTCAGTTTCAAATTTAGGGTCTGATACGCCATCTGTTAGTAGTAGGACAGCTTCGACCGAATCATAATATCCCATACGCATTCGCTCATTCATATTGTGCGAAAAGGTGCGATTTAAAAAACTTGTCTGTCCCGCATATTGTCCGCCATCCGGCTTGCCCATGAGACGTATTTTATCACTTGAGTACACTGCAATCGCACCATCACCTATCCAAAAACTGGTGATAAAGGTTTGATTATTTTGCTGCCTTACGATACCCATTAGTAAAGTAGTGGCAAAATCCTTGATATCACTGTTTGAAGACTTTGCTTCAGCTTCTATAGCGTCCAATGCAAGCGTAATAGAGTCTTGAAATAAGGGATTTACCATTGCATTGATGCGGCTATATGCGAGTTGGCTGATTTCATCGTTTTGACCTGGTTTGACATCAAATAATGCCTGCTCTATGTCACTAATAACTGTGCCCAGCGATGTTTTTAAGATATTGCCAATGGTATTAACGACGATTCTAGAGCCTTCGCGTGAGTATTTGGCACTGCCTGCACCATCCGCTGCAATCATAATCGACCAGTCTGGCAATCCATCTACTACACTAATATAAAAATCATCATCTCTAAAACTACCAGCATGTTCATGTGAGCGTCCTCGGCGACTGCATCCAACTAAGATATAGTTAGTCTGCTTGATATATTTTCTATCCTCATGTGGCTTAGGATAAGGTAGTGTATTATCAGGCTCATTGATTTGCCAAAGCGATTTGGGGTCTGGGTTGACAATTAGTAAACAGGTATCAGATTTGGTATCACCTAAGTGATCTTGGTAGTCAAACCCAAGGTTGAACTCGCCTGCTACCAATGGCGTTCCCTTAATAATAGCCTGTTCAGCCTCAAACATTAACCCAAGTGAATTAGGGATTTGCACATTATTGATAACGATGGGGCAATCTGATTGGGTGGGTCGAATAGTGGCTTGGTAAGGCTGCTGTACTTTTGCATTGGGTAATTGAAAATTTGGCATGTTATGTATCTTAGTATCTGATGAAACTTGCTTGGCTAAATCTATATGGCTTGCTGGAAGCAGTGATGTATCAATTTGAATGCTTTTATCGCCTAATATTGGTTGATTTATTGTTCCCAATGACTTATCAAATGGGCTGGTTTCTTGTGGTGTTAAAGCATTAGTTTCGTTTTTTGAACTTGATGACTGTTTAAGGTTATCCAGATAATGGATATCGTCAATCAGAATTTCATTTTGGAATGGTGCAATAATCTGCAGGGAGTTAGTGGCATGCTTATCACTTAGTTGGTAAGTCAACTTATGCATTGAAAGATAATTAGCACGCATAGGCGGCTCACAAACACTGCTAGCAGCTAACAATGGTCTAAAACCTTGCTGCATGAGTAAAAATAGCAAACTATTTGGTTCAACTGTTATCAAGCCATCATCACTAGCCCTTAAAAGTAACGCCAAAAAATTTTGTAAACTGTTCCAAATGATTTTATCGTCTAATAGACTGACAATAGCTTTTATTAGCCCCTCATCGCAATAGGTGACATTATTGGCAGAGTCTTTAATAAGATCATAAAGCCATTGAGCAGCGAGCCACTGCGTGTTAGGTATGTTTAAAGGTTTAACATCATCTAAAGGGGGAGTCATATCTGTATTACTCTCAACGCATTGACTTATATTATGAAGGCAGCTAACCTTTACCACGGGTAACATCAAATCCTTCACTATCTCCATCAGTAAAGCTGACCATCCGCTGACACCATGGGCAGATAACATATTGAGAAAACCCATCAAAGCACATGAGCTTGCCGCAGCCACATAAGGCAAAGGCAGAATCTGCATGACAGTGTGGGCACATAGGTGCACCTTGTAATAAGTTGCTATTGACTTGGTGGTCGTTGATGGTATTATCCGACCAAGTAAAGTAGTCTTCTGCTACGATGTAGCAACCTTTTAGCTGATAATTAGCAAAGCTAAGCCCCACATCATCTAAGTTATAAAGCATATTTTTTTCATATTTAATTAGATAAGGTGACTGTTTTTTTGAGCAGCGCCCAATCAATGTAAGATTAAAGTCATCAACTTTAACCACTGGTTTGTTGTACTCTTTATCTAAAAAACTAAAACCTTCATCCAGTTTCGGTAATAATGCACTCATCTCTGTACCAAGGCTTTGGCTTTGAGCAACGACCGAAGCACTGATCCATTTAAAAATTTTTTTGAATTCAGTCTCGGTCATATTGCTTGCGACCACAACATGTTCTGTAATTTGTTGTAAGACACTTAAATCAACGCCCTCACCGATTGCAATAGCCACTAAGGTAACTTTGTTCTTATACATAGCCTCCCATTTTTGTAATGCAGCTCGGTAGTCATCGGTGGGTCTACCATCTGTGAAGATATAAACTATGGGTTTCCAATCGCCTTTATGATCTGTGGTGCTTTTGACCACATAGCGATCAATCTCAAACATTAAATGCTCAAGAGCCTTGCCAAAGTTCGTTCCACCACCGATTGGCAATGTAATGGGATAATAAGCAAACACTTCAACCAATGGTAGCAAGGTTCTGACAATACCAGCAAAACCAATGACTGATACAAACACTGTCTCTAGCGCATAAGGGTCTGAGCGAAGATTTTTAATGACAAATTCCATGCCCCTCTGCATCTCATCGATATTCTCTCCGACCATGGATTCTGAGCAATCAAGCATGAAAAATACAGGCAAGCGGCGCATTTTACTATCCTTAAAAGCAATCATTAAAGCACAAATTGTATTTCTGCTGGGGGGGGTGGCAAATCTAAAGATTTGGATACCCCTGCACTACTACTCCCTGAAGTCACGCTTGCCGATACCCATTTAAAGAACGCTGAAAACGCATTGGCATCCATGTTGTCGAGGAGAACAATATTATCGGTCAATTGCTTTAAATACTCTGTTTTGGCCTTAGTACCTGCCGCACAAGCAACAATACTGGCGAAATTATACTGTTTTACCATGCCACTTAGTTGCTCGAAGGCATAGACATCTGAGGGTGAACCGTCGGTCATGATAAATAGCATCGGACGCCAGTCACCTTTTTGCTCGCTAGTATTTTGCTTAATTTCTGTTTGCAATTTTTGTATGAGTAACTCAAGTGCTGCTCCCATAAAAGTAGCCCCTGAGCTTGGTGGCTGAAGATCAGATAGCTGAACATCGGCTAATGCGGTTAGTGGTAGATGCTCTCTAGCCTCGATATCAAATGTGATGATGCTTAAATAGACGCTTTCAAGCGCATAGGGATCTTGACGCAAAGCGCCAAGCAGGGTTCGTAATCCCACATTCACTGAATGAATGGGTTCACCGCGCATTGAGCCCGAAGTATCCAATAAAATATATACAGGTAATCGGCGCATACGTTATCCTTGCGTTGTCTCTCAAAATCTAATAAAGTTTGATGCCTAAAATCCTCACGATATGTCATTAATAAGCAACAAAGCGTTTCAGCCAATCGACAAAGTTATCAGTAGTGTCTGGCTGGCCAATGGCATTAAAACGCCAACTATTGTTCTCACGAATAAGTTCTGCAAATAGCATTGAGCGCTGATTAGCATACTGCGTCATATTAAGGTCAAAACGTAGCATTTCTAGCCCTCTAGCATCGACTGCTCGGATAAAGGCATTTTGCACCAAACCAAAGTGTTGATTCTTAGATTTACCCTGATAAATTTGTACTACAAAAACTACTTTTTGATAGTTTGATGGTAGTTGATTAAGATTAATGATAATCTGCTCATCGTCGCCATCACCTTCACCAGTACGATTATCGCCTGTTAGCCAGATATGACCTGATGGATGGCGCAGATTATTAAAATAAATTACATCACTTCCATTTAATGTAGCATTGCCTTTGGCGTCATGACCGAGATTACGAACCTTACCATTAACATCACACAAAAAAGCAATGACATCTAAATCATAATCATCACCTTTGCCCATCAGATTCGCAAAAAATCCCGTTTTCTGCTTAATATCCCAACCTAAGCCAATCGTGACTTTTGATAGGTCATATTTACTTTTTTCTAATGATAATCCCTGACCCTTTGCTAAACTGACAGCCATGGTAACCCCTTATAATAGTGATAGTGTTTTATAGTACGATATTGACTTCTGGTGGTGGCGGAGGTAAGTCATTTAAGCCGGTGACCTCTTTAAACTCAGCATCCAATTTTTGGCTACCGGTTGAGACACTGGCAGATACCCATTTAAAAAATGCCTTAATAGTGTTGGCATCTGCTGTATCTAATGAAACGACAATCTCTGTAATTTGCTTTAATACGGAGGTATCAGCTCCATGCCCTGCTGCACAAGCAATAATCATTGGAGATTTGATGCTCTGTAGATTTTTTAGACCTTTTTGCCAGTCGTCGGTGGGTGATCCATCAGTCATTAAGAATACTAAAGGCTTCCAATCCCCTTTAATCTCTGATGTTGTTTTTTGTACTTCTTGATCAATTTTCTGGGCTAGCAGACTCAAGGCACTACCCAAACTTGTTGTACCTGTGGCTGTTAGATTAGGTACCTGAAAACTTGCTAACTCTGTCAGCGGTACCACTTGCTTGGCATTACTGTCAAAGGTGATAATAGAAAGATAGGCTGTCTCTAATGCATAAGGGTCTTGTCTTAATGTTGACATTAAAATTTGTACGCCATTTTTGACCGATTCAATCGGCTCACCATGCATTGAGCCTGAAGTATCTAATAACAAGTATACTGGTAGCCGTCTCACACAATCCTCCAAATTAAATTATGTAATAGTTATTTTCTGATTGTTTCTAGAATGTTTTTAATAACAGTTAGATTAGCAGTTTTTTCCAAATTTCAAAACAAAAATTTAAAAATTTTTCGGAATTTACCTTTAGATTTGTCATAATTTCAATAAATGAAGGCTTAACCCAATTGAACAAATATGACTAGTCATTAGGCAAAAGATTCGTTTAACGCTAAGTAAGTTTGATACGCTAAGAATTTTTAGCGAACTTTACTTGGTATAATTCGATTTCATCTAAGTAATTGAAAAAACTAGAATTGTAAAAAATTCGTAGTATACCTATTAAACCATAACGGTTTTCCTAACCTTTGAATTGCTCAGGTCGAACGGAAAACCTTAGAAAAATTTTTCTAATTAGATACTGTGAAAGATTTTGTGTAAATCCACTTTTAACACAAGGGTTTTACACAGAAATATTTACATTAAAGATTCAATAGAAGTTTTGCTTGTAGAACTATTCAAGGACTGTCATACACCTGAACAAATTTCGGGTGAAAGCGGTATCTTAAAACAATTTGCTAAATGAATTGCAGAACGAGCATTGCAAGCCGAAATGACCCATTATCTGGGCTATGCTAAACACGACTATCAAGGCAAAGCTGATAAAGATAACTTAGATGACTTTATTAATCATAAGCCAGAAAATTTCATTAGCTTAGTTCCTAACGAATTACCTTTTTGGCCTTAGCTTCATGTAGCCAATCAGGAAATTCTTCTAACATTAGCTCATATAAGCGTTCATCGCTAATACTAGTAATCTGATCCAAATCAAAGAAGTTACAGTTATCGACTATGCGACCGCTCATATTATCTAGTTTCTCAAGCACCCCATAATTATGACCCCCAATCCCGACAAACTGCCAAAATATCGGCAACATCGCCGCCTTAGTTAAAATATTTTGCATCTGCCGTCCATTACCGACACCACCATCAGAGATAAACAATACATACACAGGGATACCATCATTAAACTGCTGATAGTAGTTAATCACCGCTTCAATAGCTGGAATTTCCTCATTAATACGAGCACCGACTTTCCAATTGCGCCAACCTCGCTTGGTTTGCTCAATAAACTGACTGACATTGCTTAACGTGACATCGTCTAGCTGTGTGGTGTATTGAGCAAATGCCCAACATTCAAAGCTACCATCATTATCAAAGCTAATAGCAAGCGGCATGAGCCGATCGACCACTTTTTGAACATCGCCATTTTTATATTGATGATTCATTGACCCTGATGCATCGAGAACTAAGGCTACTCGGGCTTGAACGTCCAGTAAATTTTTCTTCTCTAGTTGTACGAGTGACTTTTTAGTTAAGTCAATAATGAATAGCCACCGATTTTGTAGACACCTTAAAGTTAGATAAAATGGCTAATTTATGAGGTGAATATGAGCGGTAAACGATACCCTGAAGAATTCAAAATCGAAGCAGTAAAACAAGTCACAGAGAAAGGCTATAGTGTAGCAGAAGTAGCTACACGTTTAGGTACGACCACCCATAGCCTTTATGCTTGGATTAAAAGATACGATCAAGGGCAATCCAAGGCAACCAAAGACAAGGATTCAACTGCCGAACTTGCTAGGCTAAAGAAAGAGCTGCAACGGGTTACTGAAGAAAGGGACATTCTAAAAAAGGCCGCGGTGTACTTCGCAAGTCAGTCCAAATGAGGTACGCCTTTATTCAGGACAACCAACACATATGGTCTATTCGTCGCCTATGTTCTACTTTAGATGTTCATCACAGTGGCTATTACGCATGGTTAAAGCAACCTATCAGTAAAACTGCCAGAAAGCGACAACATCTATCGGGATTAATTAAACAATTTTGGCTAGAATCTGGTGGCGTCTATGGCTATCGTAAGATTCACTGTGATTTAAAAGATGTCGGTGAAGCTTGTGGTGTCAATCGTGTACATCGACTGATGAAAGCAAATGGTCTTAAATCACAGCGTGGCTATCGTAAACCTCGGTCCTATGCAGGTACACCGTCTGTTGTTGCCGCGAACACGTTAGCCCGACAGTTTAATCCAATTGAGCCAAATCAATCATGGGTCACAGATATTACTTATATCCGTACACATGAAGGATGGCTATATTTAGCAGTGGTAATTGACCTGTTTTCGCGCCTTGTAGTTGGCTGGTCTATGAAATCCAGAATTACAACAGATTTAGTTTTAGACGCATTATTGATGGCTTTGCTTCGTAGACATCCTAAGAATAAAGTACTGGTCCATTCTGACCAAGGTAGTCAATACACTAGTCATGAATGGCAGACGTTTCTTAAGTATCATAATCTTGAAAGCAGTATGAGCAGACGAGGCAACTGCCATGATAATGCGGTTGCTGAAAGCTTCTTTCAGTTGCTAAAGCGTGAAAGAATCAAAAAGAAAATATATCTTTCAAGAGATGAAGCTAAATCAGATATTTTTGAGTATATTGAGATGTTTTATAATTCTAAACGCAGACACGGTTCCATTGGTCAACGTTCCCCTTTAGAATATGAAATGACCCATCAACAGATGGCTAAATGTGTCTAGAATTTTGGTGGCTATTCAATAATGCTGGCATTGCCTGTTTTTGCTGCCTTTTCTAACGAAATTTTCTTCTTTAGATCAATCTTGGAGAATGAGAGTGTCGGTGATGTATTAATAGAGGTTTCTTCAGCCACTTCGCCACCGAAATGTTTAATTAAAGCAGCTAATCCTCCATTAAAGCCCTGCCCTACTGCACTCATTCGCCAGATATTGTCTTTTTTATACAATTCCAATGCCATTAGAGCTTTTTCTTGGTTAAACATACTGCCATCTAACTGAAAGCTGGCTGCCGTTTGCTGTTGGTTTTGTAAGTTGATTAACGTTAATGGCAGATGTGCCATGGTCTGAAAGCCATCAATTGTCAGAGTTAATATCAATCTTTCAATCTGCTGCGGTAAACTTGCTAAATTAATAGTAAAGCTGACTTTCTGGCTATCATTTTGAGTTAGTTTGATACTGCTACAGGGACTTTGTGGTTGGTTATAAAAAATCATGTAGGCTTCATTACTGAGTTTACCCTGGCCATCTAACCCAAACATTGAAATATCTAGGGTTAAAGTAGTGGGTAGTATTACATCTAAATTAAAGACTAATTGATTGCCTAATGCATCTGATAATTTAAGTTTTTGTCCACGAATAAGCTGCATTCTTTATATCCTTATTAGTTGTTATAATTTTTAGCTTAAATTTCTTTAGTCAAAGCAAGCCATTAACCGTTAGTAACGTGCATTAAGATAAGTTCAAGTGTATTTGAATCATAGGCATGCTTAAAAGATAAATTGCGGGTGACTCCTTTACTAGAGCTGATATCGATGCCATTGGTAAAGACTTGATAACCAATCAATTGATTGTACGGATAGCTAAATGATTTTTTACAGCCTACAAACATTACTCGCTGATTAGTCACTACGAAACTACCAGAATCGACTTCAACAATTCCGGTTTCACTGACCATTCTGCCCTTTTGCTGACCAACACGAAAACTAACACCTTTGGCGACTCGAATATTGACACCGGCAGAAACGCCTTGATAACCACGTTTTATTACACGCTCTTCAACTAACCCTGCTTTAATCACAAAATGGGCAACTTCATTGGCTTTTAAAATTAAGCCTGCGACAGATAGAACAGGTAAGCGTCCTTGTTGAAGCTGACGCAATTGTCGGTGATACTCAATCGTTTCTAATTCTTGTGGGATTTGATTGAAATTCACCATCAATACATTTTGGATTTCTTGAATGTTACGTTCTTCTTCCTCGGTGATTATCCCATCGCTTACGATGGCTTTAAATGCGGCTTTGTAAGCCTCTACATTAATTTTACGGAAGTCTTCTTCTTCAATATTGTACCGCTGGGCTAATTGATTAATGGTATTAAGCTCACTATCAGTAAGTTTGCCATCAGATACTGCGGCTATCAACACTCGTTTAAAGTCTACTTTATTTGCTCGATCTAGTCTTACGTTATTGAACTTATCCTTTAATTCGCCAAATAATGCCAATTGTCTAAACCTTATTAAAATAAAATTATGTTAATAGGATAGACAAATGTAAAATTTTAAACAACGGATTTTTTAAAAATTATATTTGCATAATGCTATTTTCTTAGTAAGCATCCGACCAACCCCTATTGCATTTTCCAAACATGAGGCAGGAGCTCATCAATATCCTTATCTTTATGGGTAGG
>NZ_DAMAAE010000021.1:0-16705 GCF_031986685.1 Moraxella sp. CTOTU47915 | reverse complement strand
TACCAATCTTGCTTTCATCGCTTTGTTATTGAAAAGATTGTGAACAGGTTCTAAGTAATTTGAAAAAGCATTTTCCACAGCTTGATGATCCAAACCTACTAACGAGCGGATAAATTCTGGCAGACTTAAATCATTACCAAAATGGTTTTTAAATTCTTCTTGGCTACTAACCTCTTGAGCGTTGTAGACAAATTGCTCTAGCTGAGTTAGATCACCTTTAGTTAATGGTAAACCAAGTTTTAGTCTTGAAATGGTAAGATGGTCTTCGTGGGCTTTAATAAAATGCTCAACACGTTTTTTATATTGATCAACATCTACATTGGGACCAATGTCAGGCAAAGGAATTGGCTCAACCTCACCAAGCTCATCCATGAGTATTGTATAGACAATTTTTCTTTCTACTTTGTCTATCAATTTCACAAGATTTCTTAACCGCTCTCGAATATTCTCTGCATCAATAACACTTATCGTTGTCCAATAATCTTCAGTCAATATCGAATCAATAAGTTCTATCTCTTTGGCAATTGCAGGGATATTAGTCTTGATAGATAGATTTTCAGCTACAGATTGAATCCGCTTACGACAGGCACCAATGCTGTTTTTATTATTGTTTAAAATTGAGATTTGTAAGTTATAGCAAAGCAGGTCAAACAATTTTGCTTCAAGGTCATCTTGATCTTTTTCTTTTTGCTCTATAGGCAAACCAGATAAGTTTTCATTAATTTCATTGACAGTGACGTCGTCAAGCTTATTCCATTTTGATAAGTCTTTAAATTTTTCAACAAACTGCCATTTTGGGCGAACAATAAAGTTTTCATGGTTCATACTACTAACTTGGTCATTTAAATACCCCTTTAATTTCTCTTCTAAGGGGGCTGTCGTATCATTTTGATGTTTGGGTAGCTGAAGCTGTTGTAAAATGCTTACACGTGCTTTAAATAGCCTTTGTGATAATGGCTCAGCTGGAGAATTTGTTGCGCCTTTTGGATTTTCATTGAAGAATTCGAAATTGCCGCAGTAGTCGAAGATATAAAACTCAGTTTTATCCTGCTCTGGCGCAAACAGATCTTTGCAAAGCCTTGTACCACGACCAATCATTTGCATAAATTTAACTTTAGAACGTACAGTTTTGAAAAAGACCAAATTGACGACTTCAGGCACATCGATACCTGTATCTAACATATCAACTGAAATGGCGATTTGGGGCTCAGGTAAATCCTTTTTACTAAAATCATCAATTAGTGTTTGGGCGTAGTTTACGGCATGGGTAATAACACGCGCGAATTTGCCCTGATACGAGGGGTAGTGATGATTAAAGCGTGCAGCGATAAATTCAGCATGACGTTGGTTGACCGCAAAAATGATAGTTTTGCCTAAGCAATCACCACCTTTAACTTTTATGCCGTTTTCCATCAGATGATGTAGCATTTTATCGACGGTATCGGTGTTAAATAATAGTTTATTCATGGCTGCTGCCGCGACTTCATCAGGGGTTTCAATATCTCCCCAATCTAAGCTTTCCCAATGCGCTTTTTCTTCGTCAGATAACTCATCGTACTTAATACCTTCCCGCATAAATTTTAGTGGAACGTTGAAGGCTTTGGGTGGGACGAGGTATCCTTCGTCTATCGCTTCATCAAGGCTGTAGTAGTCAGTCGGCATACCAGGAGTTAAGCCAAATAGATGATAAGTATCTCGATCTACTTCGTCGCGTGGTGTGGCAGTCAAACCTACTAATAGGCTGTCAAAGTAGCGAAATATCTCACCAAACTTCTGATAGACACTGCGGTGTGCTTCATCAATGATAACTAGGTCAAACATTCCGATGCCAAATTTGCGAGTGCCATCAGCGTTTTTTTCATTAATCAATCCCATCATGGTTTGATAAGTTGAAAAATAAACACGACCATTTTGCTCACGGTTTTCGATTAAATTAACACAGGCTGTGTTGGGTAATAAGGCTTTGAAGTTATTAAAGGCTTGTCGGACTAATGAGGTACGATCAGCCAAAAATAAAACTTTCTGTACACGGTTAGCTCTCATCAGAATATCGACCAAAGCAATAGCAGTTCTAGTTTTGCCTGTACCTGTAGCCATGACGAGTAAGCCTGCTCGTTTATTTTCCTCAAACACCTTGAGCATGGACTTTACTGCTTTGACTTGGTAGGCTCTTTCGACGATTTCTTCTTTAATGCTTAGTTTGCTTAGGCTTTTCTCCGTATTTTTGGTGGCTCGCTGCTGAATTAATCGATTTAGCTCTTGTTGGGTGTAAAATCCTTGTACGATTCTTGGTGGATATACACCATCATCCCACATGAAAGTTCTATACCCATTACTGTAGAAGATGATAGGTCGTCTGCCGTATTGCTTTTCTAGACTATCTGCGTAAAGCTTAGCTTGTTGTTGCCCTGCTTGTTCTGATTTTGCCGTACGTTTAGCTTCTACTACTGCTAACGGTAAGCCATCGTCGCCTGTTAAAACATAATCAACAAACCCTTCACCTGTTTGAGATGGGAAATCAGTTACTTTGACCTCGGTTATCACATTGCGACCAATGATCCACCCTGCTTCTTCAAGCAATAAATCAATTAATATAGCCCGTGTCTGAGCTTCATTGTAGTCAGTGGTGTCTGGGTGGGTTTGGTTATAGGCTTGATTATCAAGTTTTGCCTGTTCGACTTCAGCACGTTTTTTGGCTAATTCACTATCAATCTCAGCAAGTAAGCGTTCTTTTTCTTGTGCATCAGCCGTGCGTATAGCTAACTGCTCTTCAGTTTGCTTAAGCTGTTCATGCTGCTTTACAATTTGTTCTTCAAAGGCTTGGTTTTGCTGTTGTATTTCACTAAGCTTGGTTTGGAAAGTTGTAAGCTGCGCAGTCGGATTAGGGATATTCTCTTGTTTGAACTTTCTTGCTAGATCACGATCGATGCTAGGACTACCATAGGTACGCTCGAACCAGTGATAAATCAAAAATAAATCAGCAATCGTGCTGATAGCTTGCTTTTTTTGTTTTTCAGGTGGAACGGATACCTTGCCATGTACGTATTTGTTGCCAATGATACGGATCGTATCCATTTTCAATATGACATGTTCAGGCACTAGCTTAGTAAAGCACGGCTCTCTTAATAGGTTGCTTAATGAGTTATCAAACGGCTGAGAAAGTTTTTTATCGTAGGTGTATAACCACAACACTAGTGATTCTAACGACTGACGTGCCGCCATGATCGCTGCGGGTGGATAGACATATATGAGTTTTTCCGCTCCGATAGCGGTTTCTGCAAGGCTTGGAAACTGGTCGGCGATAAAAGCGAAATTACTCATAAGTCGGCTCGAAAATTTGGGTTAACTGCTAGGTGGGGTAAATTTAAAAGGGTCGATGATATTGACGTTGATACCATTAAAATCTTTGACGTTATGGGTGACTAGTGTCATGCCATGTGCGATAGCGGTGGCAGCTATCCAAGCATCGTTTTCGGGTTTTGGGTTGGGAACGTGGAGCGATGAACAGACATGAGCGACCGCTTTATCAATGTCCAAAATCCTACCAGAAAAGCTGGGTAGTATCTCGTTATATAGCCAATTGGCTAGGATATTACCCTGCTCTGGGTCTTTACGTTGTTTTAGCATGACACCTCGCTCAAGCTCCATGACCACCACACTATTGATGTAAAAAATGCGGTCATCAGGAAATTGGCTTGCCCAAGCGACAAAATTAGCATTAGCTCGGTTTTTTGGTAGTAATCGCAATTCGCTGATGATGTTGGTGTCAAGTAGATACATCAGTCAAATATCTCGATACTGTCTTTGCTTGATAGCTGTCTCGGTGCTAGTTCTAGCTCGATATCGGCCACTGCAGGGTTCGACTGGCTAAAGCGTTCAATTAGGCTTTTGACAGGTTGCTGTGTCGGTTGGTTGATGGTGGCGATGATTTTGCCGTTTTTGGCAAAGCTGATGCTTTCGCCTTGTTCGACTTTGGCGATATATTGTTGGATTTCTGGGGGTAAGGTAGCGAGGTCGATTATCATGGCTATTCTCCCTTTTTTATTTTATGGCTTTATTTTTGTTTGGTTTTGGTATTGTAGCGTGATTGGTAAGTGGGGTCAAAAGGGTTAAAGTTCGCCCTTAAAGGCTCGTTGTTGTAAGGATTGAAATAGGTTCTCTTGATGTTCTAACTGACTTAAAGCAGTTTTCTTCAAACTATTAAAATTCTCAAAAACTTTGCTAAACTTAATTTGTTCTTCAAAGGGCGGAATTGGTAAGGTAATCTCACTAAACTTAGACTTGCTTATCATTCCTTTCATACTTTTAGTTGATGAGCTTTGAATAATATGCTTTGAAATTTTTAAAAGATAGTACAAAAATAAGGTGTCATTTTCATCATTGGGTGTCAGAGAATTAATTTGTTGATTGAAAGCAACTTCTCTATCCACAATAGCTAAGTTACCTATACAATCAAAGCTTCCTGCAATACAAGTGACTAAAATTGTTCCACTTGGTACTACTCTAGCCTTTTTCGCCCCTATTTCGCTTAAATATTCGGTAGCTTTTGTTGCATAATCAAACGAATGATTTAAATTATCAGATTTAATCCATTCCATAAAATTGCCATAATTTTCTGGATTTGCTCTTGGTGGAGTATTTCCAGTTGCAATACTTCCTAAATCCGCTAGTTTTTTAACTTTCCACCCTTTCGGATTAGTTACAGGGTCGCCGAACATATCAATAAAAGTGGCTTGTAGCAGTTCGTCCAGTTTTTCGATAGATTGCTGGCGTTTTTGGCGTAACTCGTCCGCTTTATCCAAAATCTTGGAAATGCGTTTTTGTTCGGATAATGGCGGTAAAGGGATTTTTATTTTCGAAACAAAAGCGGGTCTTGCCCTTAATAATGACCCACCCACTCCAGAAACTGTCGCCATAAATTCAGCATTAAAAAAATCTGAAATCAATAAATGTCTAAGATAATTGGGATAAACTTTTTCACTTCTAAAAACAATCCATTCACCTGACGCAATTTGGCGAAAATCTCCTTTTTTGGGTACGACCATCGCCCTACGAATATGTGGAACAATTTTAGAAATCATTACATCGTTTTCTTGGACAATTTGTTTTGATGAGCCAATTTCTCGACCAGTTAAAATTTCAGCATTTCCTTTGTCATGTGATGGAATGCTATGCAATTCAAACGTTTCGTCAAGAAATTTACTTGGGTCAATTGAACCATTTTTTTTGGCTTGTAACTCACCAATTTCTACCCATTCAAAACTCATTTACTCAACCTTTTATTTTTATCAATAACTCAAAAAAAACATTTACTCATTTGAAACTTTTATCAAAATATCAAATGAAGTAATTATCATAAACTCAAAACATCAAATGAAACATATCACGAAATCAACGCTTTAAGTTCTCTTAACCCGTCCGCAATCTCACCTTCCAACCGTTCAATATCCGCCAAAATATCCAACGGCTTACCATAATCAACCGACTCATACACCACTTCTTTATAACGATTAATCGACAAGTCATAACCATTCTCGGCAATCTCAGATTTTGGCACAAAAAAACTTTGCTCAGAACGAGAGCGGTTTTCTTCATTTTCTAGATGATGAAAACGGGTGATAATATCGTCAATATTATTTTGCTCATGCGTGTCGCCGAGTGGCGTACGTTTATCGTCAAGACTGTAGCCATCCGCCCGCATATCATAAAACCAAACCTTATCCGTACCGCCAGACATGGTCTTGGTAAAAATCATAATCGCCGTCGATACCCCAGCATACGGCTTGAACACCCCAGACGGCATCGAAATAATCGCCTCTAACTGCTGTTTTTCCACTAACTCTTGGCGAAGCGTCTTGTGAGCCGTACTTGAGCCAAACAGTACTCCATCAGGCACAATCACCGCTGCACGACCACCAATCTTTAACAATCGTAAGAATAGCGCGATAAATAGCAGTTCGGTCTTTTTGGTTTTTACAGTCGCCAATATATTTTTGGCAGTACTGTCATAATCTAAGCTACCTGCAAATGGCGGATTCGCTAAAATTAGACTAAATTTGTCGGAGATATCTGAATGGGCTTCAGATAATGAATCCCTGTTTTCAATATTTGGATTTTCCACACCATGCAGTAGCATATTCATCGAACCAATGCGTAGCATGGTACTATCGAAGTCATAGCCATAAAACGTATCATTGTTATAACGTTTGGCTGTTTCAGGGTTTGCGAAAATCTCACTTTGATGATGCTTATTTAAATACTCACTTGCTGCTACCAAGAAACCCGCAGTACCACATGCAGGATCGCAAATCGTATCGGTTGGTTTGGGTTGCATCAGCTCAACGATCATCTTAATAATGTGACGTGGGGTACGAAATTGACCGTTCTGACCTGCTGAAGCGATTTTGCCCAGCATATACTCATAAATATCGCCTTTGGTATCTTTATCATCCATTGGCACATCGGCGACCAAATCGACCACTTTGGTGAGCAAAGCAGGCGTTGGAATGGTAAAACGGGCGTCCTTCATGTGGTGGCTATACGTTGTATTATCCTCTGCCCCTAGATTTTTAATAAAAGGAAACACTTGATTAGCCACCACATCATATAATTGTGACGCATCACCCAATGTGGTAAAACGTGACCAGCGTAAATAGTCTTGGTCTTTGCTAAAAATTGGGTTGCTGATCTCTTGCTTAAGGCGATTGGCTTTTTTCTCTTTAACCAGTTGCAACTCATCAAGTCGGCGGATAAATAGCAAATACGTCATTTGCTCCATGACTTCGAGCGGATTAGAAATACCGCCACTCCAAAACGCATTCCAAATTTGGTCAATTTTATTTTTAATATCGCCTGTAATCATAACTTCACTCGCATTCAACAATGCTTTTATACTATCATGCTTAAGCAGTTGATAGTAGTAAGTTTGATAAAATACACAAATGAGAATATGCTCAAATATTAAAATGATAAAATGAGTAAAAATTATTTAAGTTAAATTTATCATTCTGCTGTCAAATACCTTATGATAAAATGAGTAAATCGAATAATGAGTAAATGAGTATGAAAACTATAGCAATCCTAAATCAAAAAGGTGGCTCTGGGAAAACTACAATCTCAATTAATATGGCTGAAGCCTTACGTCGCCAAGGTAAGAATGTTGTTTTAGTTGATAGCGACCCACAAGGTTCAGCTAGAGATTGGTCAGCTGCTGCTGAAGACGCCCCTTTCCCTGTAGTAGGTATTGATAGACCAACCATTGATCGAGATATTAAAGCTATCTCTGATAGAGATTTCATCATTATTGATGGTGCGCCACAGATTGCCAATTTAGCAGCGAGTGCAATTAAGGCAGCTGATATTATTTTAATTCCAGTACAGCCAAGCGGATTGGATGTTTGGGCAACTGCGGATATGGTAGATATCATCAAACAACGAATTGATATCACTGAAGGAAAATTAAAGGCTGCGTTTGTTATTAACCGTTTGATTAAAAATACAAAAATTGGTAATGAAATTTTATCTGTGATCGCCGAATACGGTTTACCTGTTTTGCAAACAGTTATTCATCAACGTGTCGCTTATGCCAGTACTATTTCTGAAGGACAGACAGTTTTCGAAAGTGGCCATACTGAAGCGATTAAAGAAATGAATGACGTTATTAATGAAGTATTGAGTTTATGATACAATGAGTAAATGTTAATTTTAACAAATGTATAAATGAGTATTAATTATGAAAGCAGGTCGTCCAAGCGCAAATGGCAAAGAATATACCTTAGAACAGCTAACTAATCCAGAACAAGAAATAAATAAACGCGTAAATATAGAAATTCCAATTTCTATGCATTCAGCATTTAAAGCTTTAGCTGCAAAACGTAACAGTACTATTAAAGTTGAGTTGCAGAAGCTTATTGAACTAGAATTAGCAAAAGAACCTTAAATGCTGTCTTTGTCAAATGAGTAAATACTCAAAAAAACATTAGTTCATTTTATCAAAAGATCATTCATGTAATAGCCCTAAATGGCAGCATTCTCATTTGCCATAGTTTTTCTAGGTCGCCCTGATTTGATTTTAACCTTATCATTACCCATACCAATTGAGCGATCGCTAGATTTAGCAATTTTGAGGTAATAATCCGTTTTGGCTAGATATGGCAGTACATACATGAATAAGTTATTAATCATAGATGTATCACTTGCGTTTAACTGACCAATTGCCAAATGACGATATTTCTCTTTGTGTGCATTACAATTCCAGTAAATCCCACGAGTTAAGCCAGTCGATTCATCAGTTGTAATCTGTTTCCATAGCTCTCCCATGTCCTGAGCAATAGTGATGTCTTCACGATGAAGATCGCCATCTAGCATAATTAAACAATGATAGTGAAAGCTTTTGTCACCGCCATACTCTAGCTTCCAAATAAACCCTTTCACATTGTATTTTCGCTTGATGGTTCTAAAAAATTTAGCACGATAGTCTTTAATCAAACGTAAATCCTGTTCTAATAGCATGTTTTCAAGATCAATACGTTTCTCTAAATGAGTTTTAACCTCAGTCGCTTCTGCATCTGTAGTACTATCGGCACCGTTCGTAATCTGATTTTCTGTTGCTAAATTCTCATAGGCCGACCATTTAGTCTTATCGATATAATCTTTATTAAACCCTAAATCCAAACGAATCAGTAGCAGATTTGCTTTATATGCAATCAAATCCGTCATATAACTTTTCAAATTGCGATTACTGCGATGAAAAGCCTTAATCGCCTTTTTGAAGTCTGCTTTTGTTGCCTCGCTTTTTAGTTCTTCAACAAGTGAATCAAGCATTAGAATTTCGTTTGCGATAGCGTTTGGACTTTTTGCCAAATCTCGCCCTGTAAACAAAGAGTCCAACTTCAAATCTTTCAAACTATCCAGCCATCTAAAATAGGCGTTAATGTGTGGTGTATACTCTTTATTGTTATACGGTATGACCTCTTCTAACGTTTTAGATAGATATGGAACACTGTGTACACCTGAAGAGCGAGACATGTAATATAGGTAAATATTATTTGTGTTCAAATATTCTCTGATCTGATTCTTCTTTTCAGTAAAAGAAATCTTGGTATCAGCTAATTTTTGTAACAGCTGGTCAAATCTAATATAATTTAGGATATCATCATGACTGTGTGAGATGTATTTAACAGTCTTACCATTATGTTCTTGGTAAGCTAATAGAGACTCACTTAACTGATTGATAAATTTTTCATCTTGCATTATTATTTACCAAATCTAATATATTTATATTAAGCAAGTATTGATTGAAGCAATACTTGCTGTATAAATAATTGACTAATGTTTATTAATAACATAAATACCGAAAATCTATATATTGAACTTACATTAGATTGCTCATACAAGTATACGATTATAACGGCACTATTTTTTCCATTTTGGAATCTATCCTCTAGATAATACCTGTTATAAGCCTGTCAAGTTAAGTAGTCAATGTGTAAAATTAGGTAGTTTTTAAAAAAACACCTAACTTTAACTCAAATTTTTGTAAATATATGTAATTATATTAAAAAAATTATATTAATTTACATGTTTCATTAAATATTGGAATGAAATGGATTTTTTGATTCAAAACTTTTGTTTATTAAATTGAAATTCATTTCATCTTATTTATTGGGAATGATTAAATAAAAATAAAAATCCGTTATTTCGGATTTTTATTTTTATTTAATAATAGTTACTGTCTAACTTACCTTCCTCACACTCCGCCGAAGCTCATCCTCAAGCGACTGCCACTGTCTATCGGATGAATTACTATCACTCCCCACTGACCGAACAATCGCATCGCTATCCGCATCCGCATTATAAAACTCCTCCACGATTGCCAATCCCTCCTCTGAATCCACCTCAAACGCTGAATTGGCATAACCAAGCTTAGCCACCTCCTCTAACGCCTGCTGATTGAAGCCAGACTGCAATTGCTGCGCATGAATCGCCTGAGCATTTTCCACCGCATCCTTTAAGCTCACATTATCCTGCAAGGTCAAATCCACGTAGTAGATGGGCGTACGATAGCTTTGTGTCGTACTCTTCCCACGAATCGTCAACTGTAACGGTAAGCAAGACAACAACCCACCCGATACCGCATTAAAGTAGCTGAGCCGAGCCATCAGTGTTCTGATTGAATTGTAGCCCGTAGTACGAAAGATAAATGAGCCTAACTCGTCTGAATCATCCAAGTTGGCATACAACCGACCAAATACCTTACAGTTACCATTTTGCCCGATTGGGCACAGCTCTGGACTCGGGCAAGGCAATTGCTCAACGCCGTTTTGGGTACGTCGTTGGCACAGCTCACCATTACCCACACAGATGGGTCTGCCTGTTTGTCGGTCAAACAGGGTGTATTCTGCTCGTAGGTTTAACTCAGGCGTGTTAAACAGCATCCGTACCGGGATTTGCCGTAGCTTGCCATTGGCTTTGGTTTGGCGTAGCTTGTCATCGAGGGGATGCTTAATCCAACCCTCCTTGCTTTGCACTTGGCTGGTAATGGTGAATTGGTCATCTTTCTCCGGTAAGCGTTTACCATTTTTCTCAACGACTTTACCGATGGTGATTCTGCCTAAAATAGGCGGTGTGATGGTTAACCCTTTAATCATGGGTGTTCTCCTTGGTTTAATTTAATAGATTGGTTTAAAAGGCTTGCTTAATTGGCTGATTGAATAAAATAAAAAGCCCATGCTTGACCGGCAAACATGGGCGATATAGTGATTGGGATAATGGGATGCTTGTTAGCTTGAATTACGCCTTGGTATTTACTAGAAAACGACGACTGCCTTGCCTTACCTGGGGATATTGATTAAGTAGCTCGGGTTGGTCTTTGAGCAGTGCCTTTGTATCTAAACTCACGCTATCTTTAGCTTTCTTCCAGCTAACTGAGCCTAGACTAAATACCGCTTTTTCGGCGTCTTGGATATGCATCTGTATCCGCTGTTTAAGCGATTCATAGTTGTCTGCATGAACTTCCATTAAGTTCTTTTCAGCCAGTAGTTGACCAAATAGCATATTCATGTCCTCGTTTTGGCTAAAGTCGAGGGTTTTATCCGCTGTGGACTGAGAATACAGTTGAGTAATTGCTTTCGCTGCTGATTCGCTCCCATCGGCAGGGGGTGGCACATCCTGTTGCACGTAGTCCCAAAACCGCCGCTGTTGTTTAATCAATTGGTTAATGATTAACTCATCGCGTTTGATTTCATACACCCGAGCTTCATGCCCACAGATGAGTACACAGACATGGGCTAAACTTTTACCTGTCACCGCTAACTGGTGCTGGACTTGGCAAGTGACATACAGCGGTACGCCATGTTTCCATAGCTTTGCGCCATGCTCCCCTGTGGTTTTAATCTCCAGCACACCGACTTCTGATTTATTGACGGCATAATCAAGATTGGCAAGCATAAAGGATTTATCGCGGTCAGGATGTTGCAAGACTGCGTTAACACGGCGAACTTTATTGCCTGTCTTAGCGGTGTAGTACTTGGCAATAAGGGGTTCTAACTCTTTACCCCAATATAACGGCGAATAGGCATTTTCCATCAGCCCATCGGATAAGTCTGGGTTTTGTCGTCCTGTCTTGATAAGCCATAGCTCAAGCATAGACATGTAAGGATTAAGCCCACAAGCGGCAGCGGCATCACTGCCACCAATGCCTGTGTTGCGAACGGCTAACCAGTCTTGATGGGTTAAATCTTTGATTTCAGCTAGGCGTTTGGCAGATTTGGCTCTACTAGGCTTCACTTGGGTAATAACTTTGGCGACGTCTTTATCTTGGGCAGGTTGCATCGGTAGGGTTAAATCATTCATGCGGTTATCTCCTTTGGTTGAATGTTTGTAAAAAAAGGGCATAAAAAAACCACGCCTTATTGCTAAAGCGTGGTGGTTACAGTGTTTTAGATAGTAGATAAATTGCTTTAAGCGACTTGTTCTAATGACTGGTGTTAGGCAATCAGCCGCATCGCTTCTTCAAGCCCCTTTTGCTTTAAGTTTGCCCCAGTGCCAAACCAAGCTGAGTCTAACCGATGGTCGGTAGACATAGCCCTGCGCTCATGGTCAACAAACTCAGTCACGGCACACAATAAGCCATAAGCGGTATCCCGTGCTGAATCAAGATCCGCACCCCGACCTTGACCGTTAAACATGGTCATGATTTGGTTCATGGCTTTGGCATTGGGGACTGCCTTTTGGGTTTTCTTATTGGTTGGGAACATAATCAAAGTATCATCGACATCGTTAAACAAGCGATTAAGATAGTTGGTGGCTTGTGCTTGAGTTATCCGCCGTTCAGTGAGCTGCTTCATTTGGTACATATGTTCATTCCATTGGTTGATGGAAATGCCAAGTTGGTTTTTCACCTTATCGGCATCAAACACAGTCGAATGTGGCACTTTGACCACGCCACCTGATTTGTCCGCTAATGAAATAGCCAGTGTGTTATTACACACCACCCGAATACTGGTAAATTGGGCAGTCGTAGCAAGCGTACCATCACAAGCGGTTGCCAGTAAGATATAGCCATTACTAACATCTTTGCCTTTTAATGCAGTCGATTGTCCTGTTTTCGCCAGTGCCCAGAACTTACGACCGCCTTTGAGTACGCCTGCGGTTTCAAGCTCAAAGTCGGCTTTTTCGGTTAAATCCCGATAAAACTCCAAGATTTCACGTGGCTGGACTTCTTGGTAGCGTTGTGAGACGACGGATAGAGGCTCTAGGGTGTCTGAGCGATACAATACCTTGTTATCGGCAAATGGCATAATGAGCTTGCCACCTGCGGCATGGTTGGCATAGTAGCTGACATCGGATGATTCGATTGTCCAGTCCATACCTGCTTGTTCTGCCCACACTTCGATGGGTTGATTGGGGGTAAGCTCGTTACCTAAACCGTGCCAAGGGGTTTCGCCAATATATGCCATTGTTTGTACTTCGTGTGCCATGAGATGTTCTCCTTTTTTGTGTTAAGTTTAATAGATTGGATGGACAGGCTATGTCCCATTTAGCGTTGTTGCATCAAAGACGTATTCACAGTCAATGCACTGCATTTGCTGTGAACCTGGAAAGATGGTGAATTTGGTTTGTACTAAACTTATCGCGATATTAGCGACCGTGCTGATGGCAATACCTGCATAGGGTGGCAGTCGATAAGCATTACAAATACTGGAACTTAACCCCTCTATAATCCTAGGATGCAATAGTGTCTGGTTTAGGGGTAAGCTAAAATTAATATTATCATTACCAAGCTTGTATACATTGGATGAATGACAGTTAGGACATAAGGTTTTTATGGGCATAGAAACTCCTTGTGAGGTCAAATTAGTGGCATAAAAAAAGGTCTGCTTTTTAGGGCAGACCTTAGGTGTAACTCTGATTACCATAAGCCATTGAATTCTCAATGGTTATGTCGTATGGATGATATATATTTGAATTATTTTAGGTATGGAATTAAACTCTATATTTCCTAAATTATTGTATATACATTATATAAAAAATAACTTGATTTAATAAGGTTTTTAGGTATAATTTTATTATAAAATGTATATACACTTTGATTAATTAGATCCGTTGATTAAATAGGGGGCATAGTGGTTGAAAAAGATACACATGATAACGTAGAACCTGGTTTTGTAATATCACCTAAAATTTTAGATAAACTTGATGTAAAACATGGTGTAACTAGAGAGGAAGTCATTCAATGTTTTTATAACAAAAATAATGAAGATGACCTTATAGATAATAGGGAACAGAACAGGACTATGCCTCCTACCCTATGGTTTCTTGCCGAAACTAACTGTGGTAGATTATTAAAGATAGTTTACGTCTTCAGAGAGGACAATAGCACATTTTATGTGAAATCAGCGTATGAGCCCAACTCAACTGAAATTCACATATTTAATAAATATTCTTAAGCGTAGGTAGTATAAAAGTTACTACTTAGACTGATAAAAGTGTAAATTTTGAATTTAAATATATCATTTGCTGAGGAAAGCATTAAATATATTTAAATTCAAGAGTTTAGACATTTATTGGTGATATGCTACATATGCCTATAGTTAAGATTTATATGATATGATGAGAAAAATTATGAACACACAAGACGACGTTAAAGCCTTCGAAGAAGCAGTATTTGCAGATGCTGATAAATGGGGATCAAGAGAGCTTGGGGCAGACGAAGCTTTTGTAGACACTTATAAATCCAAGAAAGTGAAAAAGATTTTGGATAATGCAAATAAAGGTAAGACACAACTCATCTCCATTAGAATGCCTGTAGCGCTAGTAGAAGATTTAAAATTGATTGGCGAATCAGAAAATTTAGGATATCAAACATTGGTTAAAAATGTTCTACAACGTTTTGTAGATGCGGAAAATAGAAAGAAATTTAACCAAGTGATAAGTGAAAAGAGACAGCTTGAGATTGAGCTTGCGGCTGCTCGGCTAGAGTTAAAACAGTTAAAACAAGCCTAACAAGGGGGCATCACAGAATTCGGGCCATATTGTACGCTAAGGAATTTTGCCGAGTTTTAAACTGAGTATAGTATAGCACTCTCATGCCTTTAGGATATTTATGAAGCAATGTGTTGCCCACTTACAGGGTAGGCTTCCTCCCCCTGCGCTTGATTTTCGGCTGTTCCAAATCTGACGGCTCAAAAAGCGGTTGATTATCCTTGTCTTTGGTTGCCTTGGATTGCCCTTGATTGTATATTTTAATCCAAGCATAAAGGCTATGGGTGGTCGTACCTAAACGTGTAGCTACTTCTGCTACACTATAGCCTTTCTCTGTGACTTGTTTTACTGCTTCGATTTTGAATTCTTCAGGGTATCGTTTACCGCTCATATTCACCTCATAAATTAGCCATTTTATCTAACTTTAAGGTGTCTACAAAATCGGTGGCTATTCACCCTTTGCCACCGTATAAACCGTTGCCCGACTCACCCCAAAGCGTTTGGCAATGTCAGTTGGTGAGTTACTTCGGTCACTCATCAGCTGACGAATCATGACTTTCTCTGTATCGGTAAGTTTCTGAGGCCGTCCGCCCATACGCCCTCTAGCTCTTGCTGACAATATCCCTGCCTGAGTACGTTCTCGAATCAATTCACGTTCAAACTCTGCCAATGACGCAAATAAATGAAAGGCAAGCTTACCAGTTGGTGTACTGGTATCGATATTCTCTTTAATCGATACCAACTCACAGCCCATCTCTTGTAGCTGATTAACCAGACTGATTAATTCTTTTAGGCTACGGCCCAAGCGGTCTAGCCGCCAAATATATAATGTATCGCCTTCACGCAAGGCCTTAAGGCAGTTCTCTAGTTCAGATCGATGATCGTTAACAGAGGATATTTTTTCTTGATAGACCTTCTCACAGCCTGCTTGGGTGAGTGCATCAAGTTGCAAATCTAAGTTTTGGTCAATGGTGGATGTTCGAGCGTAACCGATTTTCATATAGCTGAGATTAATCCTATTGTAATTTGGTCATACCTGCTTTATTCACCGCCCCTTTATCAAAGGTGACCGTATACACACAACCTTGTTGTTGATTGATCTTGTGAATTAGAAGATCAGAAAAATCTGATGACATGGTGTGATAAATAGCCAGTGCTTGTAACACCAATGCCTGATGTTCAAACACCAATGTATCAATTGCCAATAACTCATCCAAGATCATTGCCACTTGACTGCGAGATTGGTTATAGACGCGTCTTAGTAGCCAAATCAGCTCTATCAACACAATAACAGAGATATAGCCTTTTTTATGCGCATTTAGGCTTTCAAGAAATGCACTGGCTTGCTCAGCTTGTTCTTGATCATCCTGGACAAGATAACGAGCCAGTACATTGGTATCAATGCCAATAAGCTGGGCACTACTCTCCATGAATCGCACCCATTGCAATGCCGTCATTCATCTCATCGATACTGGCGGTTATGTTAGTTTTCACCAACCCTTTGAGACGGCGAATATCACCTTTGCTGTGTTCGGACACAGGCACAAGTTCAATGACCCCGTTGTCATGCTTCACGATAGACAACTTTGTATTGTTGGCCAGATTAAGCTCTGCCAATAGACTATCAGTCAGCACAAGGACATTCGGCCGATCTGGGTAGTGGTTGCTCACCGTTAATATATCTAACATAACTTCTCCTGTTTGACAGTGAGAACAAAAAGTATAAGGTTAGTATGAGCCAGAACTATATAAAAAGCAATTTCTAGAGGGTTATTTTAACGTTGTTTTTTAGACGGGTTTTTATTCAAAAAACTGTAGAAAAGGGGACGTCTTTTGAGGGTAAAAAAAATGTCCAAAAAACCTTCGTTTTTTAGACAAGTAAAGGATACTTAAAAATACTCGACAAAAGTCTTTAACGCCCTATTTTTTCCGTTTTTTGTGCTGACCCCATGTAGGTTTGAATTTTATTAGTGTCCTAAATTAGTTGACCACCCCCAGATTCTTATCAAAGACTTCATCATCTATTATTCGCCAAACGGCAACTTGCTGATGGTCTTTGGTGGTGACTAGATTTAAAGTTTGTTCAATCATTGCTTGAGGTCTCATATCCTTATGATGTTTATTTGCTTCAAACCCAGTTACTTTACACTTAGCGGTTTAATTAAGCTACTTACTTGAGCTATTTGCTTCAGTTATTAGGCTTGGCTACTTACTCAACTTC
>NZ_DAMAAE010000020.1:0-18816 GCF_031986685.1 Moraxella sp. CTOTU47915 | reverse complement strand
TACCAATCTTGCTTTCATCGCTTTGTTATTGAAAAGATTGTGAACAGGTTCTTAGAAGTGGTGTAGGACTAGTCCATACCGTTGTCTCACCTATTGAGAAACCAAACTCATTATCCAACAATGCTTGGAAAAAATTGATTCTAGCCCCTGAAGAAAAAATGCAACGTAAATTTGGTAAAAAAGATGATGACTATACCGAATCTACCGTCTATACATTTTCGATGAATCTTTCTACTGCAACCAAAAACGAGCCAGAGCGTTTCGCACGACTTGCTTTAACTTTACCAAAAGATATTAGACAAGAATATATTACTCAATTCTATTACAGTTTACGAGCTGATGAAAAAGATGTCCAAGAAGAATATCGTGAAAATTGGCAACCGTGTCCTGTTAATCTGGTCTATGAGGTCATCGAACATTTCGGAGTTAATGGTGATAAAAATGCACTACCTTGGCTTATTGCCGAGAATATAAAACTTCTAGAAATTCCAGAGCTTTTTGAAAAAATCAAAGACATGGCATTATATGCCAAAGACCCTGAACCATATAGAATGTCAATGTATGACCCCAAAAAGGGAAATCACACAGATAATGCCACTACACATGAATTGATAAATTGTTCTTTGAACAGCCAAAGAAGTATCGCTTATCGGGGCATTGCAAAATATTTTTGGGAACATAAAGATTATGCAATGCAAAATAAGCATTTTATAGATTCCGCTATTCAAGATTCTCATCCTGCGGTTCAAATCGTAGCTGTTGAAATGTTATCACCGTTTCTAAATTATGACCTTGATTTTGCTTTAGAAAAATATCTAGAACTTTGTTCTTATGATGATAGATTTACAATTGCTCATAATTCACACTATTTCTTCAATAATGCTTTTGAAAGTACCTTATGTGATAAGTATGTTGAATTAGTCAAAAGAATGTCTATTTCCCCTATCGACGAGGTGTGTAAAATGGCAGGTATGCAGATTTTTGCTCGCTGGTACTATAATGACTTGTTTCAAGATACGATTGATAATGCTTTGTCTGCAGATGATAAAATTCGCAAAGGTATCGCTGACGTAGTCAGTCAAATTTTGATACGAGACTCAGGCTCTATAAAAAATGAAAAATTATTAAAGGTTTTTGGTATTCTTATCAATGACTCTAGTAAATCTGTCAGAGACAGATTGAATCACACATTTTTCAATGAAAGTTTTTGGAAAAAAGAGATTTCAAATGAGCTATTTGGGTTATATTTAAACTCAAATTACGTTGGTGAAAATATCTATTATTTCTTTCATGCTATCGAAAATTTTCCCGACGCTCTTACAGATTTTCATGAATCGATTTTGCTTTTTATTGAAAAAATTACTATGAGAAATTTAACAATTGAAGATAAGCAAGAATTGCATGCCTATAGTTCCCATTTGATTGCCTTTCTTCAGCATATTTATGACAAAGCTATGGATGATGAGAATTATGATATATTAGAGCGTTGCATGGATGTGTGGGATAGTTTGCTAAAATCTGAAATACCTGCGATACAAGGAGCAAATCAGAAATTTGATTCTGGACTGTTGAATTAATCTCAATGATTGATTAAAGCATTAATTGTAAAAGCTTAAGGATTATTAAAAAGGCACATCTGCATTTTCTCCATCTCCCCAATCATCATGATAATCATTATCCCAATCAATGCCAATTTTCGGCTTTTTCTTCAAAGGTCGATAAGCGGAAGTACTCGCCTGAAAACCACCCAATGATTTAAATCCCGTATCATTGGACAACAGACTCGTAGGCACCTCGCTTAAAAAATAACTCTCAATGGTACGGTTTTGCCCATCAACCCGACTGGTCGCCCAGGTATTTAAGTTTTGCCGAGTGATAATCAATTCATCCTTTGCCCGCGTCATGGCTACATATAGCACACGGCGTTCTTCTTCCACTTCTTCAAAGCTGTCTTGGGCGCGCAGATGCGGATATTGTCCCACTGATGCATTAACGATATAGCAGACTTCACGCTCAGCCCCTTTGGCAGAGTGAATGGTAATCAATGTGACCAAGTCATCATTGTCTTGCTTATCGACTTCGCTGTGCGAAATCGGATCTAAAACATATGCTTCAATAAAGTCTGCCAAGGTATTGTGACGCATGGCAAGCTGTTTAATTAAATCAAAATCCCGAGTGCGGCTATCCCAGTCTTTTTTCTCATAGTTTTTTTGCAATTGATCACTTAACGCATCAAAGGCGATATCAATGCTTTTCTCTGGCAGTTCCTGTAGCTTAGCAAGTTCCTTAAGTGCTTCAATAGCAGGTTTTGGTACTTTGCTTTTCTTATCAAGCACCTCAATGCAAGCATTCAAGTCTGGTAAGGTTAAAAACTCATTTACTAGCTTCCCTGCCCCAGCATCGCCGATGCCATCCCAAAGCGTTAAAAAACGAATCCAAGCGAGTTCATCTAGATAATTAACCGTCACTCGTAGCATACTGATTAAATCTTTAACATGCGCCGCTTCCAGTAATTTGGTACCACCGATAAACACATACGGGATATTTGCAGCAATGAGTGCGCTTTCCACTTGTCGACCTGAAAACGCTGAGCGCAGCAAAATCATATGATGATGCCACGGTGCCCCTTTGTCATAACGCTTTTTTAAATCACTGACGATAAATCGCGCTTCATCGAACTCATTGCCAAAACTATGCAGTACCGGTTTAATCCCTTCACCGCGATGCGCGGTAAGCCGTTTTTTATAATCAAGCTCACTTCGATCCAGTAGCCAATTGGACAAGTCCAAAATCTCTTGAGTTGAGCGATAATTTAAATCCAGTGTTAGCACTTCGGCATCAGGTACTCTTTCTTTGAAGCTATGTATATTTTCAAAGTCTGCTCCACGAAAGCCATAAATCGACTGGGCATCATCCCCAACACAAAATAGCTGCGTGCGTCCAATAAAGGGTTGCAGCAGTAACCACTGTAGCGGATTGGTATCTTGCATCTCATCAACGAGCAGATACTTGGTGTTTTCAGTGACTCGTTCAAGTAGCCAATCATCCGCATTTAAATAGCGTGCGACATATTCCAAGATATCATCGTAATCGAGATAATGACGCTCCCCCTTTTGCACTTCATAACCTTTCATGACTGCTTTGATTTCATCATAAGCAGGCTGAAAATCTGGCAGTTGCTTGTATAGCGCGTCTTTGAGTGAGATTTGGGTATTACGCGAGTAGGAATATAAGTTAACAAGCTCTTTGGGCTTAGGTAGTATTTCGCTAACAGTTTGAGCGGCTTTTTTACGTTGAAAGGTAATGGTTTTACCCGTCGATGTTTGACTATTCTTTGCTGCTGCCTCTTTAGCACGCTTGTCTTCGAGCTTACCACGTAGCAGTTTGAACATCATGATTTGGTCATCACGGTCGATGACGTTAAAACCTTTTAAGGCAAACACTTTAGGGTAACGACGTAAGATACTTAGACAAAAGGTATGAAAGGTGGAGGCGCGCAGTCCTTCAGCTTGACTACCTAAGTGACTTTCGACACGGGTGACGATCTCACTAGCAGCGCGGCGGGTAAAGGTGACGATTTGGATTTCATTGGCTACCACACCTTTATCAATCAAATATGCCGCACGAGCCACAATAGTCTTGGTCTTACCACTGCCTGCCCCGGCTAGTACCAATGTATTTTGGCTATCGGTGGTGGCAGCTTTGCGCTGGGCAGGGTTGAGCTCGTTGAGCAAGATGTTGATAGTCATGGTTTTATAGTGTTGAGTTTGTTATGGGTTTAGGCTAGCAAACAATGGGTAAGTTGTCTAACGGTTTTATCTATGCCTGTTTTAAATCTTCTTTTGTCAAAATTTTCAATCTAAAAAAAACTTTTAAAATCGTATTGCAAAAATTCTTATTATTGAATACTATGAGTACATGATTAAATTTATTAAATATTGGATGGATTTATGGCATTACGAACTAAAGCAAAAAAAAGTGCAACACGAACTAATACAAAGGTTTCTGAATCATCAAATAATTACGAAACATTGTTGCCAAAAGACCGACCACAATTAGTCACTTCTCTCACTGAAGTGATTGAAAATATCAAAAAATTTAGTCGTGAATTAGCGTCTTATGAAGATGGTGATAGTGACCGATACGTTGATTATGTGATGGAAAATATGTCGCACTATCGTGCTTGGTATGCTTACAAAGATGAAAAGACAGGTACTTATTTATTTGCTCCGTCTAAATATATCGGTTATCAAGATATGACTGCTAATAAATATGTAGAAACCTACGCCTATATGGATGGACGAAAAACGGAAAAGATTTTGTCAGAATGGTTTGAGATGTTAGATGAAAGTGAAGAAGATTTCGATTTTTTAAATCGTAAATTACTAACCGTATTTTCTGCAACTGGTAAAACGATAAATGCCTTGTTTCGTATCAATGTTCTCAAACGTGAGGAGGATAATGAGTTACTGGAAAAAGATTTAGTGGATTTGATTTATAAGGTGTTCTTGGGTCTGTCTGATGAGAGCAAGGCTCTTATCAAGCAGAAAATTTCAAACAAAATTTAAAAATTTACTTAGGAGAGAATATGAAAATTCTATCTGGTGGTGATATTGCTAAAGAAGTGAAAAGTATCAATCCGCAGTATATTGCTGTAGGTTATATTGGCAAAGACTGGCATAGATATATTGACATTGAGTTTGTCAAAGAAATCATTGTTAGTCCAACGATAGGTTCAAATCCTTTTGCAATCGAATCAATAGTGAAAGAAATTGGATTTGAGAACGTTTATTTTTTGGATGAGCTTCATGCCAAATTATATATTGGTTCTGATAGATATGCGTTTGGTAGTTTTAATTTATCTGCGAACGCTTTTGAGGCAGATGAAATATTAGTTGAATTTGGTTGTATCGCTAACGATGGAATTAAACAAGCTAAAAGTTTTTATGAACAATGTAAAAATAGAGCCATTAATAGATATAGAACTGTTGAAGAAAAAGAATTAGCACTAAAGAACCTTTTTGAAAAACATAAATCTTTAAATTTCTATAAAAATGATTCAATTTTTGTCAGTGATGAGAGTTCAAGTAGGGATGGTCATAATACAGATGAAAACTTTTATATTATGGGAGTAAATCAAGATGGTGAATATGATGAAGATTTACTTAGAGATAATAATCCGCAGTATAGAGACATCGAAGATTTAGAAGCAGCATTTGATAATTATCAATCAATTGTACTTGATAAGGAAATCTATAATGGGAAAGTCAAATTAAATTCTTGGGTGCTACAAGTAGATAAGAGAAAAAAGGCTAAAACGCCTTATTCATGGTTATTTATAAATAGTATCGCTAAAGGTGTCAATGAAGATGACGCTATTATGATTATTCAGGATGACTTAACAGAAACTCCAACTAAAAAACCATTCAAAATTGACACTGCGATTATGATGGAAAAAATAAAGAAACTACTAGATATGCCCAAATATCAGCCTTTATTCTACGACATATCAAATGATAAAAAACTTTCAGAGCAGTTTGATTTTGACCTAGCAATAAAATTATCAAAAGAATTCAAAAAAGATTTATTAGGGCTGTAGTTAAAAACTCTAGATTTCTAACACTTTTTAACATGAACAAGATGAGATACATTTTTTCATCTTGTTTCACTTCTTATCAATCCTATAATCAAGAGAAAAAAATGAACCACTTCACCATTAGTAACATTGAGTGGAAAGAATTCCCTATGCACCCTGAAAAGTTCGATGGCTACCAATTGAGCATAAAATGTAAAGTGGTGTTTGAAAAAGCCATTGAAAAAAATGATGAAGATGGCTATGGCGATGACAAATTTAGCTTTACCTTGATTGCCTTAGACGATGAAGGCTATGCCATTCTTGAAGTGGATTTTTGGGATTATAGCTTGCCACCTGTGGGCAAAAAGAGTCGTATGCTATCAAAACGCTTTGCCTGTGAACAAGAAGAATGTGACCTTATCCATAGCTGGGTGCTCAAATAACGTCTTTTTCACCTATGTCACAGACAACAGGACTATCATCCATGAACAATCTCACTACTGATATTTATCCAAAAACCAACTGTCCTATTACCGCAATTTTATACCAAGAAAGCATTAATTCTAACGATGCTAAAGCACATTTTGCTTTTTTTCATGTGAATTCTCAATTTAATAGCAAGGAATTACTGGCATTCAAACAACGGGTTGGTGCTAAATTATTAATCGCCATAGTAACTAATGAAGGTGAAACGAGTGATGACAGAGTAAAGGTCGCTGATAAAATTATGTGGTGTGAACCTGATGATGTGGATATTTTGGCAGCGACAATTAACCAAATAACCAGCGAAGAGAATTTTATCAGTATTGATGAAAATGATTTTTTGATTTGTTTTGAAAATACCAATAACGCAAGATTTATTTCTTATCGCACTACCACTAATAGTTTCAATGATTTGTCTAGGTATACTAATAAATTTCAGTTAGTAGCAGATTCATTGCCAAAATATACAGCAATTATCACGCATATCACAGCAGATGATAGCTTTAACTTTGACGACCAAGAAAAAACTACCAAGTCTATGGATAAATTTGTCGTAGATGACAGTAACATATTTCATGGCGTTTCGTTTACAGGAAAATATAATCGCTGTGATATTGCGACATTCGCTTTTTGGTATGATAGTAACGGACCGAAGCTATCGTCAAAAAACTTGCAAAATCAATTACCGTTAGTCAAAGAGCAATGGGATGTGAGCTTGCTCTCGCTACTAGCAAATAAACCGTCTGCGTTCGATAATAATGCTATTGATTTATTCATGGGCTATCGATGCCCGAAACAGGCAACTTATTTAAATCTTACTAAAGCCCCACATTTACTCATAGCAGGTCGCTCAACAGATACGACCAACAAAATGTTGCATACCTTAATGGTGAGCATATTGATGCAATATAGCCCTGAGCAAGTTAGGCTTATGCTCATTGACAATGAAAATTCCGTATTTACCGATTATCAAAACTTACCACATCTGATAGCCCCAATTGGTGATAGGAAAAATTCCGCTCAAAATTTGGCTTGGTGTCAGTTAGAAATGGAACGTCGTTATCGATTAATGAGTCTAACCAAAACAAGAAACTTGGTGGACTTCAATCAAAAGATGGAAGAAACTAACGAACTTAGCAAATTAATAGCTCGTTACCGAGTGGTTGATAATCCCATTATTGATTTTGAGCAGATTTCAGCTCTATTTCAACCCTTACCAAGAATTGCGGTCATCGTCAGTGAGTTAAAAGAGCTGATGCTAGATAGTACATTATTGAATGAAAAAATGATAATCAACATTGCGCAGAAAGCCTGTGCAGCGGGAATTCATTTGATTTTATCAACTAATTATCCTTCTGTGGATGTGATTACAGGATTAATTAAAGCTAATATCCCAACTCGGCTAAGCTTTGAAGTCAATACTAAAGCTGATTCACGAACGATTTTAGATAGTTTGGGTGCAGAACTGCTAACCGGTGAGGATATGCTATTTTTACCTTCTGGTAACGATGAATCAAAATATCTACAACCTATTTTTGCAACACAATTTGAAATCAATCAAGCTTGTGAAAAATGGCAACTCGATGAAAGGCAAAATTATGTGGTGACTCAGTCGCAGGAAATTAATGAACTGATTGAAGACTATATGCAAGAAATATCCGAGGGATTTTATGAGCCATTGCAACCCGACCCAATTTATGATGAAGTTATTAGTTTTATCCGAGAGGTCGGCAAGGTTTCAATATCGAGTGTTCAGCGTAGATTTAGTATCGGTTATACCCGTGCCGCTCGGTTAATCGATAGAATGGAAGCGGAAGGGATTGTAAGTAGTGTGGATAAAAGTGGCAGAAGGGTAATATTGTAAATGCTTACAAATTTTGAAAGAAAAAATTGAGACAGTGATTGTTTATAAAATTTTTAGTTTTCGTATTACGGCAAAACACAAAGAGTTAAACAAATTTTGTCTGCTATCAAACAAATTAAAAACTTAGATTGTCTTAAAATATTATTAAATTCATTTTTAAATAATATTAACCTACAATCCCTATATCTGCAATGGTTATAGGGATTTTTCTATAATCTTAATTAAAGTCATTTAACGTTAATTTCATCGAATAAACTCTGATAATTGTCACGCAAAATGAGCCATTTTTTGTCATGACTATTTTACCATTTTTTGGTCATCATTAATCATTGTTAAATAATTTCTAGCTAGCTATTTTATTTTAGCTTCATCAATATTTTAAATAATTTGAAAAATTAGTTTAATTAATTTTATCGATAGCTAATTCCCTAATTCACCGTGATTACTTTGTATCTGCCCTCATATGGTTACTCATTTTTAGCGATAGAAATGAAATTATTAGGATGGGGAATTCAAATATTAGAAACCCAATTTTGGCATCTTTTGCCAGTAAATTATTGCCTTATCGAGGAATAGACAGTGGTATTCTGCGTACTTACAAAGCCTATCCAGATATTGAACTGATTGATGATAGAGAAAGTAATTTGTTTAGAGCTGTTATTAGAAGGAAGATTATTCAAGTTTTATCAAAGATTGAAATCGGTTATTTTTTAATTCCAAAATAGAACCAAATAAGTTTATGTTTGGTGTTATTCTTAAGTTAAATTAACTTTCTTTGATTAAGTACTTAAATTGAAAGATTTATGCTAAAAACGTTACTTGAAAAAAATTCTGAGATTTTGCTTATTACATTGACTAATATTCGACCTTGAGATTATGAGTTTCAACCTACATTTTTGCAAAACTATTTTTATATTTCCAAAAATAAGTGAACTCATGCTTATTCCCAATGAAAAAAAACAGAAAGTCAAGGCGATTTTGAATGAAGATAATGGCAATCATATAAAAATTTAAAGTCTGATTGATAATTCTTAGCAGGGTCTGCTAGGCGATGCAGAGTTAGGTGATGATAAATGACAAAGGTTCAAGTATTAAAACTTTTTTTGCAAAATCATCTACTTTATGTATATTTGTGGTAGTTCTTAATTTCTTTTACTATGGTTTCTTTTTAGTTCTAAAACAATGCTAAAGTATTTTTTTTAGGTTGTATTTTAACCTCATGTGTAGAAGTTGAAAAAAGAAGCTGTTTTAAGCACCGGCTTGATTTCGAACCTGATTTATGGATAAAAGCAGAATCATTAGTAAAGCCTTTTAACACATCGTCTATATGTCTTATTCTAGCGACCTAAAATTTGCCAAAGCGTATAAGGGCAGATTAACTAGCCAATCTTGTTTACGATAATCTGACATTGAGGTTCTGAAGACTTTATCGGGTTTAAACTTATCATAATACGACCGCAAACTTTTAGCCTTAAGGTTTTCTTCTGCTTTCACCTCTATTGGTATGATTTGACTACTATGTTGTACTACAAAATCTACTTCTGCTACCGCACGTTCAAGGCCCCAATAAAAGATAGGCTCTAAACCGCTCACTAATAACTGCTGCAACACATACTGTTCCGTCAATGCCCCTTTAAATTCAGTAAATAGCCGATTACCCGCTAATAAAACACTGACATCCAGCCCTGTTTTAGCAGTCAATAATCCCACATCCACAAAATATAGTTTAAACACATTGTCTTGATAGCCACCTAATGGCAGATTCGGTTTGGTAATTCTAAAGATTTGATGGACCAATCCACTCGCTACTAACCATTGAATAGCGGATTCGAAGTCCTTTAATCTTGCCCCAGACTGTGCTTGAGTGGCGACAAACTTTTTGTTTTCCTTAGCAAGCTGTTCAGGTAAGCTTTGCCATACGGCTCGCACTTTAGAGATGATGCTATTATCCTGAATATGCTTGGAAAAATCATACTCATAAGCGAGTAGTAAATTGTTTTGCACATATCTTACTGCCTCAAAATTTTGGCCGTCAACAAAGGTTTTTACCGCTTCAGGCATACCACCGACAAAATAATACTGTCGTAAACGCTCAATATATTTGCTCTTCATAGCGGTGATTAATCCCCAATCTTGGCTTTGTAGCAGTTTTACCAATTTATCATCACCCATCGCCCATAAAAACTCAATGAAATCCATCGGATAAAGGGCTAAAAATTCCACTTTGCCCACAGGAAAGGACAAACCTTGATGAATTGCGATCCCCAGCAATGACCCTGCCGACAGAATTGACAGCTGAGGCATATTCTCATAAAAATATTTGAGCGATGATAAGGCTTTCGGTACTTCTTGAATTTCATCAAAAATGAGTAACGTATTTTCTGGCTCAATGTCAACACCTGACTCAATCTGTAAGCCTAGCAACAAACGATGGACATCAAAGTCACCTTCAAAAAGGACTTTCATACGTTCGTTATTATCAAAATTGATATAAGCAACTTTAGCAAAATGTTGCTCGCCAAAATGCTTCATTAGCCAAGTTTTTCCGACTTGTCTAGCACCTTGAATCACCAGAGGTTTGCGAGTGGATTTTTCATACCAAGTTTTTAATTTTTCTAAAATATGACGCTGCATAACGAACTCTAATTCTTAAATTTACTTTTTACAAATGTATTATATATTTATTCTCACATTTTACAAATGAAAAATGTGAGAATAAATATAATCTAAAGAAATTCGACATACATATCGCATTGAATTTATTATGAAGGCTTTGTTAAGCTTGAAAGTGTTTCTTTGCAGTTAATTGACCCGGTGGCAAGTATTCTTAGTGGCATGATAGCTAATAAAGGTTAAATGTCGAATCCTTTCTACCATTACTTTAATTAAAAACGCTTGCCTATTTATTTACATCTAAAAATATTCAGTCTTATGCCAAAATCTATCACCACCCTTGCCAATTTACTGCATAAATTTAATAGCCAGACTATCAGTCGTAGCCTTGAATATGTCAGCAGAATCAACCTTGAAAGCCTTAAGCGAACCGAAACGGCTCAAACCACTCAATTACAAGCCGATATTAAAGGCACGAAAAAATACCATACCCAAATTGCCTATCACAAAGCCAGTCAGCGTATCACCCAAAGTGATTGTACCTGCCCTGTCGGCAGTTTTTGTAAGCATGGGGCAGCTTTGGCACGGCTTTTTCGAGACCAAGAAGACGAAAAAAACGACCCAATGAAGAAGTTTTTGGTTCAGAATCAAGAATTTATGCAAGAGTTAATGCAGAAGATTGCTCAGTTTGATAATCCAATAGAGTATCAAGATATCACCGATACATTAGCCAAACGTTTAAATGCATCGCCTATTAATAATTTTAACAGCCCAAATGTTCATAATAGCAAACAACATGACGAAGCCAAACTTTGGCTTAAAAATTTAAACCAAAATTTAAAAGAATTGGCTAAAACCCAAAAAAACCCCAGCGCCACTAGCGAGCCCTCGCCCTTTGTCTATCTAATCGAACATAAATTTGGTCAATTACAGCTTGAGCTTATCAAAGTTCGACGTATCAAATCAGGCGAAATTCGTGAGGCAAAAACCTATACGCAATACAGCAATCTTTACTACAGCTATTCAATTCCTATTACTACCAAAGCTTTATTTACCCAAATTTATGACCATGTCAAAGCCCAAGACCGAGCGGCTTTTGCTCAGCATTTTATGATAGCGAATGAACTACCGCTTGAGTTATTACAACAGCTTATTAAAGATAAAATTTTGTACGATAAATCCAAATGGGATAATGACTGGAAGACAGAACAGTTTCACCCTATCACTTGGACAGACGAGAGTTTAACCCTAGAAATCCAGTGGCTACAACACAGCCAACAACAGGGCGAAAAACTTCAATTTAATTTGCTTGATAAAGACCAGCATCGCTATGGGTTTGGGCAAATCGACGATTTTGATATACTGTTTACCCAGCCTTTGACCTTTATAAACCGAGTAAAACGCCAAATCGGCTTGGTCAATGCGGAGACAATCGGTGATATGCCAAATGACGTATTGTATCGATTGCTGACTATGCCTGTGATTCCTAAAGAAATGGCAAATGATGTAGAAGAAGTTTTGTCCAGCCATCAAATAACGCAAATATTACCTAAATCTTCAAACACACAACCTATCGAAGAAGCCCATGATACACCACAGCCGATTATCCGTTTTGGGGATGCCAGCGATGTCATTTTGATAACGCAAACCAAAAAATACGACTGGCACAATTACAAAATTTCCAAACAATACGTCAAAGCAGAGCTTAGTTTTGGTTATCAAGCAGGTGAAATCCAAGCAGACTATCGCCAGCCCACTAAGATATTTTTCGACAAAAAAAATGGTCAGCGAATCTGTCAATATCGTGACTTAAAAACTGAACGGTTGGCAATTAAGGCGTTAAAAAAACTATTTAAAACATTCAAATGGACATTAAATAGCAATCATCAGCCAACTGAATATCAAGCTACCATTGAACTTGGTGAAGCTTTTAACGCACTTTTACCTGTTGATAAACTTGCTCAAATCGGTTGGCAAGTCGAGCATTTAGCCGATAGCCCAATTAACGCTGACCTTTCCCAAAACCTAGAATTGCTTGTTGAGCCTTTGACAGGCGAAAACGGTGATGATGGCAGTCATTGGTTTGAAGTCGGAGCAACAATCAGTGATAGCGAAGGACATAAATATGATTTACTAAATATCGTGGCGTATTTGCTTGAGCAATATCCGTATTTGATGCATCCAGATATCGAGCAGCTGTTTGATAAAAATCATCTATTCGCCATTAACGTGGGCAATGGTCGCCCCGCATTGGCGGTGGCTTTTAAAGATATTTTGCCAATTTTGCAAAATTTAACCCATCTATTATCACAAGATGAGCGAAAAATTGATAGGTATGACGCTCAGCAGTTAGTTGACCTTGAACATACCCTGGGTATGGCATGGCAAATGCCAGAAAAACTTAAAACTTTTAGCGAAACACTCAAAGCTGGTTATCAATCTAATTTGCCCACGCCACAAGGCTTTCACGGTGAACTTAGACCCTATCAACAGCAAGGTTTGGCTTGGTTGCAGTTTTTGGCACAAACCGAACATGGCGGCGTGCTTGCCGATGACATGGGGCTGGGTAAAACTGCCCAAACCCTGGCTCATGTACTGATGGAAAAACAAGCGGGACGGCTTGAAAATAGTCCCGTGTTAATCGTTGCTCCGACCTCGCTCATGCACAACTGGCAAAAAGAAGCCGAAAAATTCACCCCTGAGTTGTCCGTGTTACTATTGCATGGGGCAAATCGCCATGAAAAATTTGAAAAAATCAACGCCTATGACATCGTGCTAACCACCTACCCGCTTGTGGTGCGAGATGAAGATACCTTAAAAGCCCAACAATTTCATCAAATCATCCTTGATGAAGCACAAAATATCAAAAATCCCCACAGCAAAGCCGCCCAAGTGCTACGCTCCCTTACCGCCAAACATCGCCTGTGCTTGACAGGCACACCGATGGAAAACCATCTGGGCGAACTGTGGTCATTGTTTTACTTTCTTATGCCAGGATTTTTGGGTAGCCAAGACGTGTTTAATAAACATTACCGCCACCCTATCGAGAAAAAAGGCGATAAACAAAAACGCCAAAAACTGGTCAATCGAACCAAGCCTTTTATTTTACGCCGTCTTAAAACCGACGTTGCCAAAGAGTTGCCACCCAAAACAACCATCGAAGTCAATATCGACATGAATGATGAACAATCCAAACTGTATGAAGCGGTGCGGGCGACCATGCAGAAAAACATCAAAAAAATCATTGCCGAACAAGGTTTTAAACGCAGTCAGATTCAGATTTTGGAAGCCTTGCTAAAACTGCGTCAAGTCTGCTGTCACCCCAGTTTATTAAATTTGGACAATTTACCCACTGACAAAAAAAGCCAAAAATATAAAGCTGCCCAATCTGCCAAACTGGAGTATTTGATTGAAACCGTCAGTGACATGGTGGCAGAAGGTCGTAAAATTCTTATTTTTTCGCAGTTTACCAGTATGCTCGCCTTGATTGAACAACGGCTCAATGAGCAAAAAATCGCCTTTAGCAAATTGACAGGACAAACCAAAAAACGTATCGAAGCTATCGAGGCGTTCCAGTTTGGGCAAGTGCCTGTGTTTTTAATTAGTCTAAAAGCAGGCGGTGTAGGATTAAATCTCACCGCTGCCGATACAGTTATTCATTATGATCCATGGTGGAATCCTGCCGCAGAAGATCAAGCGTCTGATAGGGCATGGCGAATTGGACAAGACAAGCCTGTGTTTGTCTATAAGCTGATTACCAATCAAAGCATTGAAGAGAAAATCTTAAATATGCAAAAACATAAAGCCGAACTTGCACAGTCTATTCTAAGCACCGACCATGAGGGCGACATCAAACTGAGCGAAGATGAACTATTAAGCCTATTTGAGAAATTTGTGTAATACCAATCTTATTAAACAATATATAAATTGCTTTGCAAATAAAAAGAAATTAATATGTTTCTTTAATTTTGGTAATTTTAGATGAAATTATTAGATGATATTAAACGACGCCGAATTGAGTTGGGCTTCAAGCAAAAAGATATGCATGCCAGAATCGGTCTATCACGCCAACAATATCAGCAGATCGAGTCGAAAGGTAACCCAAGACTAGATACGCTTGAGCTGATTGCAAAGGGACTTAATAGTGAATTGATGCTTATTCCAAATGAAAAAAAACGCCAAATACTGGCAATTTTGAATGAGGATAAGGACAATCAACCAGAGATCCAAAGCTTGATTGATAACCCTTGGCAAGGTTTATTAGGGGATGATGCTTGATGAAAGTCCGTGTCCTAAAGCTTTCTTTGCATGGTCATCTTGTTGGTTACTTGGCAGGCTATGACAATTGCAAGAATGTGCTGACCTTTGCACAAGCATTTGTCATGGATGAAAACCGTCCTACCATGAGCTTAACAACTCGTCCCGATTTCCCCTACGCTGATAAAAGATTGACACAGCAATGGGTACATCGGCAAAAGCTCAATCCTATATTATCCAATTTATTGCCTGAAGGGGCTTTGCGCAGCTTACTAACTCAAGGACTAAAGATTCATTCAGACAATGAATTTGATCTACTGGCCTACTTAGGACATGACTTGCCTGGCGCATTGGTGGTTGAGAGCCTTGAGATTGATGATGTTCCTGGCTATATTTTTGACGCTAATCATATAAGCGTTTCTCCACGGTTAATAGTATCATCAGACCAGTTAACCCCTAATCCGCATTTTTCATTGGCTGGGGTACAGATGAAATTTTCCATGTCACACCAAGGTGGACGATTTACTTTACCGAATACCCAGAATACCTCTGATTTGGGTGACTGGATTATCAAAACGCCCTCAATCATTCATTCAAGTGTTGCTGAAAATGAATACAGCATGATGACACTGGCGCAGATAGCAGGCATTGATATCCCAAATATTCAACTGGTGCGATTAGAACAATTAGAAAACTTGCCAAAGATTAATTTACCCAATGAGTCTTATGCCTATGCGATTGAACGTTTTGACCGTCAAAAAGATGCCAGCAGTTCTCACGTAAACCGCACTCATAGTGAAGATTTTGCTCAGATCCTTGGCAAATACGCCCATGATAAATACGAAGGCGGTAGCTATACTCAAATCGCTAAAATTCTGTATCAATATAGCGAAGACGGACTTGCAGATATTAAACAGTTGGCTAGACGACTACTCGTAAATATCTTACTGGGTAATGGCGATGCACATCTCAAAAATTGGAGTGTGATATATCCTGACCGCTATCACTTACGGCTGTCACCTGCTTATGACATTGTATTTACAAAAGCCTATATCCCCAATGAGACTAGCTTGGCGTTAAATCTTGGAAAGTCTAAAAATTGGTATCAGATTAATTTAGCTGATTTTGAGTATTGGGCGAGAAAAGCGGATATCCCTTGGCGAGTGGTGAAACCAGAGCTTTTGGAAGTGATAGATATTGCAAGATCATTGTGGCGAGACAAGCTTCATGAATTACCAATGTTAGATAGCCAAAAGCAGTTACTGCTTGAACACTGGCGACAGCTACAAACTGCCTTTCGAATTTAAAAAATCTTGGTAATTTGTCACAATGAAGGCATTTTATGACGTTATGTCGATTTTCTGATTAAATTTAAACATATTGTTCGAATATGTCGATTTTTATGCGATTTTTCGACATATCATGATTGAGTGTCGATGGTATCGACTTATCAGCCGAAACTGGTTTATCACGTCAGAAATTAGAAATAATGAATTATAGAAGTTCGTGTGCTAACGATTTGCTTGTATGACTGTGTTTTAGGTTATTTAGCAAGATATGATTATGACCGACACATAATTTTGTACATTACGTAACATATATCTTTCATAAATAAGCGGATATCCATATAATAAGCAATATATCACTCATAAACTATATTATGAACAATACGTTAACCTTACAGGCTTTTTTAGATCAGCAATGGCAGGACATCGCTGAGTTAGTCTTTAATGAATTTAATCTAATTGAAATTGCTTATTTAGGTGATTATAGCTTTCAGCATTATCTTGCTGATAATTGGCACGCTTTTTCGATTAATTACCCTGTCGAACTGTTTGGCTATCGTATTGATAATGGTTGGCTTCCTATGTTAGACGATATTATTCCTGCAGGTGCAGGGCGCAGATATTGGTTAAATTATCTTGGACTAACGCATTTATCAGAGGCAGAGAAGAATTTTCGTTTACTTGAAGCTGCTACTATCGCACCTATTGGGCATCTTCGCATAAAACAAGCCGTCGAAAATTTACCAATCGGTGAAAATCGTCTCTTTGACATTAAAGAAGTGGTGAATCGTCATGCCGACTTTTTGGATTATGCCAATCAAATGGGCGCCATTGCAGGCGGTGCGACAGGCGCGGGCGGCGAAGCCCCTAAATTGGTATTGCGCCTTACGGGTAGTAATAAGGTATGGATTGACCATCAACAGTTAGCCGAAAATTCTTTTCATAGCCAAGATGCCTACTATTTAGTGAAGTTTCCACGAGGCGCTCGCAGTGAGATCGACTGTGATATCTTACGAGCGGAATATCACTATTATCAAGAATTAGCCAGTTTAGGCTTGAATACTATTGAAACAACGCAAATGCGACTCATCGAGGGTGAGCGTTATCCGTCTTTATGGTTACCACGTTTTGATGTGAGGCAAAACGAGCAACGCAAAACCCAACGACTAGCGATGGAATCGGTGTATGCTATGCTTAAGCAACATCCTGCTACTCGGCTTTATCATGGGCAAACGATAAGAGCGTTAATCAATATCATTGATAGGTCAAATATGACCACAGAGGGCTTTAAGTTTGATAAAACGGCATTTGTTATAGAATGGGTCAAGCGAGATTTACTTAATATCGCCTTTGGCAATAGTGACAATCATGGGCGGAATACGGCATTTTTGCGAGATGAGACCACTATTTGGCTAAGCCCTATTTATGATTTTGCCCCCATGAAAGCTGACCCCGAAGGCATCGCTCGCAGTATAATTTGGCAGAATGATAACGGTCAAACCCTAGAATTGGGTGGTCGTTACGACTTTATCGCTATCTGTAAGAGTTTGTCCGATTTGATAGAGCCTTCAATTTTACTCAAAGAACTTAAGCAAACTGCCGAGAAATTGGTCGATCTAACGAATCGATTGCAACAACGAGGCGTCAGTGAAAAAATCTTATCGCATCCAGCAATTGCATTTGATTATTTGCCAAAACGCTTACAAGACTGGAGATTGCTATGAGTAACTTACTAAATCGTCAGCGAGCCTCTGATGCCCCACCCGACTTACAAGGATTAAGTCGAACGCAGGCTCGTGACCAAGTGATTCAGCAATTTATGCAAGGTCAATTGACACAAGGTGAACTGCTAAAGAAACTCCGTATTGATGTACTAGGGGTCAAGCAAGATGCGTTTGCAACATTAGTCAAGGTCTCTCGTAAAACGATTTCTGACGTGGAAAATGACAATGGCAATTACAGCGTCAATACGATTAATCAGATTTTCCGGCCATTTGACTTAGTGCTTAAATTGGGATATCGTTGAACACTTTTTATAAAAAGGACTGAATATCTGTCCTTTTTATCCTATGCGGTAAAGTAAGCCTATAGCTATTACTGCTCATCTTGTACCATATCAGGTTATTGCTTTGATCAGTTAAAAACCTATTCATCCCACTGCCAATGAATCGCCAATTGATCCAGCACGTTTTTGGCTTGTGGTTGATGTGACGCATCGCCCTCTAGGTTGACTAGCACAATAAACCCATAAGTAGGGTCGTCTTTGCTGCTGACAGTAGCCTTGATATGATGTTGTAGTAGTAATTCACTGACAGCCATCACGGTCGCTTGACGTTTTAGTGCAGGTTTAAATACTTTACCCACGGCGGTTAAAGGTAATGCATCAATTACGTAGATGGCTTTAGGAATCGCCGCTTTTTCGCCAATGTTTTGTTGGCAAAATTGCATGAGTTTATCAGTATCTAAGCTAACACCCGGCTTAGGGGCAACGAATAAAACAGGTAACTCGCCTGTATAGCTATCAGGCTTACCAATGGCAGCACAGCCGGCTACGCCTTCGTATTGATAAACGACTTCTTCTATCATTTTTGGGTCAATGTTATGTCCACCTCGAATGATTAATTCCTTTTTTCTGCCCGTCAAGAAAAAGTAGCCGTCTGCATCTTGATAGCCCAAATCGCCGGAATTAAACCAAGTTTGATTGTCCGTGTCAGTTACCCAAATCCCTTGGTTTTGCT
>NZ_DAMAAE010000019.1:0-19133 GCF_031986685.1 Moraxella sp. CTOTU47915 | reverse complement strand
ACAAGTTGTTCTTGTGTTCGTTGTTATTTAGTGTACCAAAGATATCGTCTATCATATGGTGAGCTTGATATTGTAATACGTTTTGTTTTACGCTGTCAAGCTTTATTTAATTCTTGCTAAGCTTCGTAATTTGTTTTACTTGTTTGTAAACTCTTCGTCGCTCAGTGGTGGCGTATTATACGTGAATCTGGATGGGTGTCAACACCTTTTTTAAAAATTTTCAAATAAAATAAAAAATACCGCCTTGCGGCGGTATTTTTATCGATGCTTTAATCGGTGAACTGATTATTTATTGTCATCTTTTACTTCGGTGAATTCTGCATCAACGACCCCATCATCTTGCTTGGTTTGTTGAGGTTGTGCATCGCCCGCTTCTGCCGTAGCGCCTGTGTCAGCATAGATTTTTTGACTAACAGGTAAGAAGGCATTGTCTAGGGCTTCAAGTTTTGACTTGATATCATCTAGATTATCTTCTTTGACAGCCAATTCTAGCGCTTTGATAGCGTCTTCTACTGCAGTTTTGTCGCTATCGGTTATTTTGTCAGCCGCATCTTTCATAGCTTTTTGTACGCCATGAATACGACCGTCTGCTTCGTTACGTACTTGCGCAAGTTCAGCAAATTTGGCATCTTCAGCGGCATTGGCTTCAGCATCACGAATCATCTGCTCAATTTCAGTATCTGATAGACCTGAATCGGCTTTAATTTGGATACTTTGTGCTTTACCCGTACCTTTGTCTTTAGCCGAGATATTCATGATACCATCAGCGTTGATGTCAAAGGTAACTTCAATTTGCGGTACGCCACGCGGTGCGGGTGGAATATCGGTCAAATCGAAACGTCCAAGCAATTTGTTTTGTGCGGCAATTTTACGCTCACCTTGGTAGACCTGAATAGTTACTGCTGGTTGGTTGTCATCCGCTGTAGAAAACACTTGTGATTTCTTGGTTGGAATCATGGTGTTTTTCTCGATGATTGGCGTCAACACACCGCCCATGGTTTCGATACCTAGCGTTAATGGTGTTACGTCAAGCAGTAGTACGTCAGTTTTGTCACCAGACAGTACCGCACCTTGAATCGCTGCACCCATCGCTACGGCTTCGTCAGGATTCACATCTTTACGTGGCTCTTTGCCAAAGAATTCTTGAACACGCTGTTGCACCAGTGGCATACGGCTTTGACCACCTACCAAGATAACGTCATCAATATCAGACGCTTTTAAGCCCGCGTCGCTCAGTGCGATTTTACAAGGCTCAATGGTACGGTTGACAAGCGCTTCAGTTAAGCTTTCTAACTTGGCACGGGTTACGTTTACCACTAAGTGTTTTGGACCTGTCGCATCGGCAGTGATATACGGTAAGTTAATATCGGTGCTTTGCGAGCTTGAAAGTTCGATTTTTGCTTTCTCTGCTGCCTCTTTTAGGCGCTGCATTGCCAGCGGGTCACCTTTTAGGTTCACACTGTTTTCTTTTTTGAATTCTTCAACCAAATAGTCGATTAAGGTCAAGTCAAAGTCTTCTCCGCCTAAGAAGGTGTCACCATTGGTTGAAAGCACTTCAAATTGTTGCTCGCCATCAACGTCTGCGATTTCGATGATTGAAATATCGAAAGTACCACCACCTAAGTCATAAACCGCAATCTTACGGTCTGCACCGCCTTTTTTGTCCATGCCGTAAGCTAAGGCTGCCGCTGTAGGTTCGTTGATGATACGTTTGACATCAAGACCGGCGATTTTACCTGCGTCTTTAGTGGCTTGACGTTGGCTATCATTAAAATAAGCAGGTACCGTTACTACCGCTTCGGTGACGTTTTCACCCAGATAATCTTCTGCAGTTTTTTTCATTTTTTTCAAAACTTCAGCAGAAATTTGAGGTGGTGCTAATTTTTTATTGTTGATATCAACCCAGGCATCGCCATTGTCAGCTTTGACAATTTTGTATGGCACCATGCCGATGTCTTTTTGCACGACTTTGTCTTCAAACTTACGACCAATCAAACGCTTGATAGCAAATAAGGTATTTTGTGGGTTGGTTACCGCTTGGCGTTTGGCTGATTGACCGACTAGGATTTCGCCGTCATCTTTATAAGCAACGATAGATGGGGTAGTGCGTGCACCTTCAGCATTGTCGATGACTTTAACTTTGTCACCTTCCATCACTGCAACACATGAGTTGGTTGTACCTAAGTCAATACCAATAATTTTAGCCATGATTAAATTCTCCAATTTTTATTTTGAGGGTAAGTGGTGATGAGCACCACGTTGTCTTGTATTTTTATATCGGTTTAACGATGGTTTTTTTCAAGCAGTTAGCAAAAGTTTTTTGCTACAGTTGTAACCAATCAGTCAATCCGTTGTTGACTGCTTGCCTACTAGCTGCCAACGCGAACCATGGCTGGGCGCAATAAACGCTCATGTAGTGTATAACCTTTTTGTAGTACTTGACCGACTTGGTTGGCGCTCGCTTCTGGGTCGATACCCACGGCTTCATGTAGGTCGGCATTAAATGTTTCGCCTTGTGGATTGACCACTTTAACACCGTATTTTTCTAGCACCGCAATCAGCGATTTGTGGGTGAGTTTGACGCCTTCAAGCACAGGATCATTGTCAGATTGGCTGCTTTCAATCGCACGTTCAAGGTTATCAACAGTGTCTAATAGGTCTTTGGCAAATTTTTCTAAAGCAAATTTTTTGGTTTTTTCGGTTTCTTGCTCCATGCGGTTGCGCGCATTGTAGGCTTCAGCATTGGCACGGGCATGGGCTTCTTTGGCTTCTTTGACTTGACCTTCAAGCTCGGCAATACGCTGCTCGTAGGTGCTCAAATTGATGTCGCTAGGAATGGTTTTTTGCTCGTTACTTGGCTCAAACTGTTCCATGGCATCTTTTAACTCCGTTGAGACGGCGTCAGTTTGATTTTGCGGTTGCGTATTTTGGTTATTATCAGCTGAATTCATCAATCATCACTCCTATTATCAAAGTAACCGTCACCAAGGTAACAGTTACACGTTAAAACGGTTAAAGTTATTGGCTTTGATAATGGTTAATTCCTTTGATTTCAAGAGTGAGTCGCATTATTTGCGGGTCAAAATGGCGTTTTTCATATATATCCACACTAAATTTGCGTATTTATGAAATTAGGGAATAAAAATCGCTACAAATATTCCCAAAAACAAGGCGTTAAGCGCGTACTTGTTGTTGGGTTAGTGCATCAAAAATCTGGCTAGGTCGAACAAATCCAAGGGTGTCGCCGAGTAAATAACCGATGGCATCACCGAAGTAATGATAAGCAGCCGCGAAATCATTAGCAGGCGTTAAGCCAGATAGGTTACAACTTGTGGATACCAAAAATCCAAATGGGTTATTGTTGTCTACGTGGGCGATGTGATTGCATAGTTTGGCAATCATCGGATGGCTAATCACTCGTATGGCTAAGCTATCTCGCCCACCTGTGACCCACTCGGGGATTTTTCTTTGCAATGATGCAGGAATCGGTAACAACCAAGTGGTGGCTTGTGCATCGCTAGACTGCCAACTTGTCGCAATGGTGTTGACTACCTCCTGTGGTAACGGCTGTAAGAATGGCTGAATATGGGCGATATCGCCTGTGATAACAATCATGCCTTTTTCGATTGGACGCTGTTTAATCGCTAAAATCTGTTTCACTGCGATTTCGTTAAATGGGTCACAGCCGATTCCCCACACCGCTTCGGTTGGATAAGCCAGTAGATTGCCGGCTTGTAGAAATTGCTGAACTGCATCGAGCTGGGTGTCATTAAATTGCATTATATACCTCGATTATTTGGTAGTTTTGTTGCTTATTGCTTATCAAAATTAAGGTCGGCAGCGCATATACAGACCGCCGCGTTGCATCACCAGTCCCATGAGCTCAAGCTCGATCAGCCAGCCCATAAGTGTCGCAATATCGGTGCGGGTCTTATCGACCAAGCTGTCTAAATCTTGCCCGACCCAATCGAGTTGATTAAGTAGTGTCTGCAAATGCGGCGCCACATCCATCGCCAATGGCGCTTGGTGCGGCTGGGTGTTTGATGCTGATTCGGACAGTAATTGAGTACTATTGCTCACTGCCTGTGCAACTTTTGGCGCTGTTTTATCCTCAGTGGTTTTGACAATCGGTGATTTAAAAATTGATAAATCTTCCAAAATTTGTGATGGATGATCGACCAAGGTTGCACCCTCACGAATCAATTGGTGGCAACCTTTGGCGTTGAGGTTGTCAATATGACTAGGAATAGCAAAAACTTGTTTGCCTTGCTCGTTGGCTTCTCTAGCAGTGATAAGCGAGCCGCTTTTTGCAGCAGCTTCTACAACCAAAGTTGCTAAACTTAGCCCAGCGACGAGACGATTGCGCCTTGGAAAATGGTAGCGATTGCTCGGCATATCAGGCAATAATTCACTAATGACGCAGCCACCTGACGCAATAATATGGGCTTTAAGGCTGGCATGATTTTTTGGGTAACAATGTTTAATACCATTGCCCAGTACTGCAATAGTACCACCTTGTGTGCCCGTCATCTGTAGACTTAACGCACCTAAATGTGCTTGTTTGTCAATGCCTTCTGCCATGCCACTGGTGATCCATAAACCTTCGTGCGCCAAATATTGCGCCATATCAAAGGCAATTTTTTCGGCATGTGGGCTAGGTTTACGACTTCCAACGATCGCCAATTGTGGTTGGCTTAAGGCCGATAAGTTGCCTTGATACAATAGCAAAGGGGGTGGGTCATAGATGTTTTTTAACTGCGTCGGATATAAAGGGTCATTATCAAACACCACACCATACTGCCCTTGTGATAGTTCTAATAGCGTATCATTCAAAAACTGGCTGGTTCGACTAGCGCTGATAAACTCAGCAAAGCGTTTGTGGTGATTATCATGCAAGCCCAGCGCTTGCCAATCTGCCAGCTTGGCTTGAATCGCTTGTTCAGCGCTACCAAAGCGCGCTACAAGCTTATTATAAACAGGCACCGATAAGTTCACTAAATGCCATAACAATAAGGCAGCCTGTTGCGCCGGGTTTAGGTTAGGCTGATAATCCTGCATCACGTATATTCCTTGGGCATGTTTAGGGCTTATGAATGTTTGCTATTATAAATTTTTCTCACGATAAAAACTTTAAAGACAGCAAAGCCAGTCAAGGTGACTGGCTTTTGAACGATCGTTTACTAATCAAGCATAAGCAAGGGCAAGCAAGCAAAGGTAAGCGAAAGCGTTAGTTGCCGACCGCAGGCAATAAAAAATCTTGCTCATGAATTGGTGATTCAGCATCGAGTACATAAGCGTAGCTAATATCGTTAAATGCTTTAAATACCATCACATGACCGATTTGCTCACTTGGCAACCGTACTGCCCCACCCTTCACGGGTGAATAGTCGTCCAAGACTAAGGCACCTTTTTGATAAACCGTTAACACATCGCCTGGCTCAGCGCCTTGGCTGGTGCCCAAATTAATGGCTATCACCCCATCTCGACCGGCACTACTAATTGAGTTTAAAATGCGAATCACGCGACCGCCACGAGTAACGCTGGCAGGTTTTGGATAAAACGCGGGCGGCAAGTACTGACCGACTTCGACAAATACACGGTCACCTTCGCGCACTTCTTGACCATACGATTTTTTAAGCTCGATACTAGAAACACCGTTTGATGCTACGCTAGTGACGATACCTGCGGCAACTTGGGTGACTTCAAGACCGATGACTTTACGGGTGGTTGGGTCAACATACGGTTCGCCCTCACGATACACACCATAGCGTTGTCCCACAATGAGTGGCACGCCTTTGGCATAGATTTTGTTACCGACACCTGTGATAATGTTTTTATCTTTTGAAGCAAGCACATAGGGGGTAGTTTTAAAGTCATCAGGCGATACGATAATATTGCGCTCAAGCCATGTTTCAATGGCAGTCAAAGGAATCGCAGTGATACTACCTGCGGCACTCACCACGGTGGTTGTGGTGACTGGCGCGCTCATGGCTTTTTCAATGCCTGCACAGCCTTCACCCGTATCTACACCGACCAATTTTTGCCCTTTAATCACACATAAGATAATCACATCTTTTGGATAAATCAGATGCGGATTACGAATCTGTTTATTGGTCGCCCAAATTTCTTTCCAGCGCCATGGACTTTCTAAGAATTTACCGGAGATATCCCAAAGCGTATCACCTTTTTTTACCACATAACGGTTGGGCGCATCGGCTTTGATACGAGGTGGCGGATTATTAGCAGCGGCTAGCGAAGTTACTGTCATACCTAGGGTTGCTAACAAAGCGAAGGATAATTTTTTCATTGTCGTGGTGTTATAGTTTGTCATAGCCCAATACTCAAGGTTAACGGCTTAACGCTTTAAAATGGCATACGCTTTACCATCACTTATAAAAAATCATAGCCAAATGTTGTGTTATGTGTCGCAAAATCACCCATAATTTGCACTATGTAAATTTTGGTTAGCATAGCATAAAATAATTGGGGCTTCATAAATTTTCTCTTTAAATCGTTTTTTTAAATGATTTGGTTTTGGTAGATTTTAATCACTCAATCATTATCATTGATTATTTGCTATTGTGAAGCGATTGGATTGCACCTATATATAGGTTATAGTAGCCAAACTTTAGCGTTTGCGTTACCCTATGCCAATTTTTTTAGAGAATTTTTGCCATATTATTTGCCTTATTAACAGTTGACCGATTATGACTCTACGTACCATTTTAAATTACCCAGATCCGAGGCTTCGTACCCTTGCCAAGCCTGTCACCCACTTTGATGATGAGCTAAAAACCTTGATTGATGATATGTTTGAAACCATGTATGCCGCCAAAGGTATTGGTCTGGCGGCGACACAAGTGGATGAGCACATTCAATTGGTGGTGATGGACTTATCTGAAGATGGCAGCCAGCCTCGGGTGTTTATTAATCCCATTGTGACCCCGTTAGCCGATGAATTATATAGCTACGAAGAAGGGTGTTTGTCTGTGCCAGAGTATTATGACAAAGTCGATAGACCCAAATATGTCAGAATTGAGGCTGTCGACGCGCAGGGCAACCCGTTTGTTGAAGAAGCACAAGGCCTACTTGCCGTATGTATCCAACATGAAATTGACCACTTAAATGGTAAAGTTTTTGTGGATTATCTATCCAAGCTCAAACAAGACCGTGCGCGGGATAAAGTGCGTAAAGTTGTCAAACAACGTGAAAAAGATGCTGAACATAAAAGACTGTGATTTTTAACTGTAAGGGAAAACCATGACCACTCGCCCATCGCGTATCGCCACTGTCACACGAAATACCGCTGAAACCCAAATCACCGTGTCTATCAACCTTGACGGTACCGGTCAAGGCAGCATTGACACGGGCGTGCCATTTCTTGACCATATGCTTGACCAAATCAAACGTCATGGCTTAATTGACATGGATATTACCTGTAACGGTGACACCCACATTGACGACCATCATAGCGTCGAAGATGTCGGTATTACGCTAGGTCAAGCCTTCAAACAAGCGATTGGCGATAAAAAAGGCATCGTGCGTTATGGACATTTTTATGCCCCACTTGATGAAAGCCTTAGCCGTGCGGTAGTGGATATTTCAGGTCGCCCTGGACTGCACATGGATATCCCGTTTACTCGTGCGATGATTGGTGGGTTTGATGTGGATTTGTTCAGTGAATTTTTTTATGGCTTTGTCAATCATGCCATGATAACTATTCATTTGGATAACTTGAAAGGCAAAAACAGCCATCACCAAATTGAAAGTACGTTTAAAGCCTTTGCTCGTGCGCTGCGGATGGCGGTGGAATATGATGAACGCGCACTCGATAGATTGCCGAGTACAAAAGAAAGTCTTTAATAGCAACCTGTAAAAATAAAAGCCCTGTTTAAGACAAGGGCTTTTTTTATGATAGTTGTTTTGTACTAATTTTTGCGTGCTAGTCTTTAAAATTATTAAATTGCAGTGGCACACCAAATTGTTTTTCTTTCAAAAACGCCATCGCTTGCTGTAGCGTGTCTTTTTTCTTATCATTGACTCGTACTTTATCGCCTTGAATCGCCGCCGATACTTTCAAATCCGACTCTTTTAATGCCTTGCTGATTTTTTTGGCGGTATCGCCATCAAGTCCATCTTTGAGATTGACCACCTTTTTCATTTGTTTGCCCGAGCCTTGATTATCCTGTGGGTCGAGTGACTGCAAATCTACCCCACGTTTTATCATGTTTTTCTCAAGCATGGCATACACGTTTTCCATCTGCAACTCATTGTCTGCGGTGATGGTGATTTTTTTGTCTTTCTCATTGAGTTCTACTTTAATATCACTGCCTTTAAAGTCAAAACGGGTGGCGATTTCTTTCTCGGTATTTTGCACGGCATGTTTAACTTCAAATAACTGTAATTCTGAAACCACGTCAAATGATGGCATGAGGTTTTCCTTATCAAATTTGTTGAATAAAATCTAAAAAATCTGCCCTATCATAACTGATTTTGTCAATTTTTAACAATTAACCAGCTGTTTTTACCAAAGTTAATTATCTAAAATAAATCATAAAACATATAATGATTTAAAATACTTATTAAAATAATTAATTTTTTGATAACGCTGATTACAGTTTTTTACCTTATTTATTTGTATAATGAGTAGGCAAATAGCTCATTTACTAAAAAATGTAGTATAACAATTTACCATAATAAGGAGTAGGACATGGCGTTTAGCGATATGATTGGCAAACAAGTGCCAAGCGTGACTTTTCATACCCAACAGCAAGGCAAATGGGTAGATGTTACTACGGATGAATTATTTAAAGGCAAAAAAGTCGTATTATTCGCCTTACCAGGGGCGTTTACACCAACGTGTTCATCACTGCATTTACCGCGCTACAATGAATTGGCAACTGAATTTGCCAAACTAGGCGTTGATGACATCGTGTGTGTCTCAGTCAACGATACCTTTGTTATGAATGCTTGGGCCAAAGACCAAGACTGTAGCAATGTGACCGTGATTCCAGATGGTAACGGTGAGTTTGCTGAAGCGATGGGACGCTTAATTGATGACTCAGCAATTGGGTTTGGCAAACGTTCATGGCGTTATTCGATGCTGGTCGATGATGGTAAAATTGTCAAAATCTTTGACGAACCCCAAGACAGCGGCAGTGATGACCCATACGAAGTATCAGATGCTGATACTATGATTAAATATATCGACCCAAACTGGCAAGACAAACCCTCTGTCTCAATTTTTACCAAGCCTGGTTGCCCACATTGTGCCAAAGCCAAAGAAACGTTAACTCAAAAGGGCTTTCAGTTTGAAGAAATTGTACTTGGTAAAGATGCGAGTATTACCTCAGTGCGAGCCATTACTGGTCGTGAAACTACCCCACAGGTGTTTATCGGTGGCAAACACATCGGTGGTAATGATGACTTACAAAAATATTTTGCTGATGCAAAATAATGTTTGATTAAATAAAAAAAGACAGTCTAGGCTGTCTTTTTTATTGTCTAGTTAAAATTATTTTCCATCTCTTCAAGTGTCATCATCAAAGTCATCACATTTTCTTCGAATGCTTCAATTTGTCCTTTTAGCGTGGTTTGTTCATCGAGTAGCTTCAGTAAGGTGGCTTTATGGCTATCCTCATACAGACCTGCATCACCTAGCTTTTCTTCAATCTCACCTAGCTGCGCCATGAATTTTTCTAGTTGTTTTTCTTCGTTTTCGATTTTTTTACGGATGGGCGCGGTAAGTTTACGCTGTTCAGCGGATTTTTTGCGTTGTTCTTCTTTGGATAACGCATTGGGTACGTTAGACGTTTCACGTGAAACATCTGTTTTTTGGTGGGCTAATTTTTTGTCTTCGAGTTTTTTATTGTCGCTCGCTTGTTTGGCTTGCTGTTTACGGGTCTGTGATAACCACTGACTATAATAAGCGATGTCATTGTCAAAGATGTTACATTGCCCGTCATGCACCAAATATAGCTCATCGCAAACATTGGCTATCATTTCTCGGTCGTGTGATACCAGAATGACCGCCCCTTCAAATTCTTGCAAGGCCATGCTCAATGCTTGCCGCATCTCCAAATCTAGGTGGTTGGTCGGCTCGTCTAATACCAACACATTGGGACGCTGCCATACGATGAGCGCAAGGGTGAGTCTTGCCCGCTCACCGCCAGAGAACAACTTGCTTTTGGTATCAATGCGGTCACCGCGAAAGTCAAAACTCCCTAAAAACGCCCGTAAATCAGCGTCTGAAGTTTTGCCTGCGAGACGCTGCAGCATCAATATAGGTGATGCTTCTCCATCGAGGCTATCCATTTGGTGTTGGTTAAAATACCCCAGTACCAAACTATCTGCAGCTTTACGCGTCCCAGCCAAGATAGGCAACTCACCCACCAAGCCTTTAATGACCGTTGATTTGCCTGCGCCATTCATCCCTAGCAGACCGATGCGGCTGTCAGGGGTAATTTGTAGGCGAATATTCTCGATAAGTGGTACACCGTTGTAACCCACACTGGCATTGTCTAGCACCAATAATGGCGATGTTAATTGCACAGGGGATTTGAACCGAAACTGAAACGGGTTGTCCGCCATGATAGGCGCTAGCTCGGTCATCCGCTCCAGCTGTTTGACACGGGCTTGCGCTTGTTTGGCTTTAGAAGCTTTGGCTTTAAAACGGCGAATAAAATCTTCAAGGTGGGCACGGGTTTCTTGTTGTTTTTCAAACTGTTGCTGCTGCTGGGCTAAGCGCTCACTACGGGTACGCACAAAGGTACTGTAATTGCCTGTATAAAGGGTCATTTGTTGGTTTTCAATGTGCAAGATATTGCTCACCACATTATCCAAAAACGCTTGGTCATGCGAAATCATAAGTAGCGTGCCGTCATAGGCTTTGAGCCATTCTTCAAGCCACAAGATGGCATCTAAATCCAAGTGATTGGTCGGTTCATCAAGCAACAATAAATCCGCTCGGCTCATTAATGTTTTGGCAAGGTTTAGGCGCATACGCCAGCCCCCTGAAAAACTACTCACAGGTTGGCTTTCTTGGGCGACATTAAAGCCAAGTCCTGTCATGATTTGGGACGCTTTTGCAGGGATACTATAAGCATGGATATCATCAAAGCGGGCGTGCACATGGGCAAGCTCATCTTCTGACAAGGTATCCGGGTGGTTAATCTTATCTTGCAGCTCAAAGTATTCTTTGTCGCCACTGAGCACAAAATCTATTGCCGATTGGTCAGTACTTTCAATCTCTTGCGCCATATGACCGATTTGCCAACTGTTTGGAACCGATAGACTGCCTGTGTCGAGTGCCAATTCGCCTTCGCCCTTTTGGGTCAATAGCGTCGCAAAAAAACTGGATTTACCTGTGCCATTGTTGCCTGTTAACCCGATTTTCCAACCTGGATGGATTTGCAAATTAACATCTTTAAATAATACCCGCCCATCACGGCGAGTACTGGCATCTTTTAGTTCTATCATAATCGGCTCAAAACTCAAAAAATTTGACTAAAATTAAATGGGAAAAATTCTTGATAGTATAAAGCAAGCACCCCATAATAAGAAAAAAGTTTTTATAAGGAATACTCCGATGAGCGATACCGTAACTGATAGTATGGTTGATGGCATGACCTTGACCGATAATGCTGCTAAAAAAGTGCGTAGCCTACGTGATTCAGAAGGCAATAACGACTTGATGCTACGCGTATATGTGACGGGTGGTGGCTGTTCGGGTTTTTCGTATGGTTTTAATTTTGAAGAAAACTTGGGCGATGATGATGCTACCTTTAGCAACGATGACGTAGCATTGGTCGTTGATAGTTTAAGCTACCAATATTTACATGGCTCAACCATTGATTATGTGGAAGGATTAGAAGGCTCGCGTTTTACGGTCAACAATCCAAACGCCACCACGACTTGTGGTTGTGGTTCGTCATTTTCTATCTAGCTTTACTGGCTAATTTTACTGGGGTTTTTTACCTAGTTTATTTGAATGATTAAAAGGCTTTAGCTTAAATATAGCCAGTAACCGTTAAGTTTGGCCTTTTAATTTGCGTTTATCCTGTATTTGTTACCTTTGAACAAAATCATCTACATTTTTTTAGCGTTTATCAGATTTTATTTGTATCGTTAGCCTTTATCCATAATAATGGTGTGATCAACAGCGTGGTGACACCTAAGTGTTATCATCAAGTACCCTACTATAGGTTGACATTAATTTATTCTTGTTAATTACTTAACGTTAAATGTGTTAATGATTTAAGTTTGTTAGCTAAGCAATGATAATTAAGCAATCTTTATTATTAATTTAATAATATCAAGGAGCTTATCATGGCTAAATTATCTTTAGACTCACTCAATAACATCGACGGTTTCATTGCAGCTGCATTGGTTGACAGCGAATCAGGTCTAGCACTTGCCTCAACCGGTAATGGTATCGACCTTGAAGTTGCAGCAGCGGGTAACACTGAAGTGGTACGTGCAAAACGTAAAACTGCTAAAGCATTAGGTCTTAACGACAAGATCGAAGATATCCTAATCACATTAAGTAAACAATATCACTTAATCCGTCCGCTAGTCCGTAATGAAAACCTATTTTTGTACCTAGTACTTGATCGCCAAAAATCAAACCTAGCTATGGCGCGTCATGAATTAAAAGGGTTTGAGACTGAATTAGATTTCTCTTAATGCTTTTTTGATTAAAAGTTTCAGGTAAAAATTATCACTTAATCAAATAATGGGATAGTTTTTATCATACCCACGGTATTTACTGTGGGTTTTTTACGTTTGGCGATTATTGCAATTGGTAATTTCGTCATCACGATATTTTGATAGTGTTTGTATAAATTTGGTGGCATAATTTCACACAATTAAAAATAATTCTAGGATAATTATGACCCAAGCGCCTCAAACTTGTACTTCTTTGCAGCTACCTACTTGGCTGACCGCTGAAAACATTCATGGCATGCTACGGGGTATCGAAAAAGAAGGCTTACGTATGAGCCCTGAGGGATATATCGCCACTACCCCACACCCGGCAAAGCTTGGCTCAAAACTCACTCACCCTTTTATCACTACTGACTATGCCGAAAGCTTGTTAGAGCTAATTACTGAGCCAAAACCCACGGTGAAAGAAGCACTTGATATGCTGCGTGATTTGCATATTGTGGTACAAAATGCTTTGACCGATGACGAGCTGTTTTGGTCGATGTCGATGCCTTGTATGATTTCGGGCGATGAAGATATTTTGCTGGCCGACTATGGCACCTCAAACTCAGGTAGATTAAAAACCCTATATCGTCACGGTCTAGGCATCCGCTATGGTCGCCGTATGCAGACCATTGCTGGATTGCATTATAATTTATCATTTGGTGATAATTTATTCACCGCTTGGCAACAGCAGTTAGGTGATACCCAGCCATTAACTGAATTTAAAAATGAAAAATACTTGGGTCTGATTCGTAACTTCAAACGTCTAAGTGGTATGGTGCTGTACTTGGTTGGTGCAAGTCCTGCCGTGTGCGCGTGTTTTTTAAAGGGTCGCGAGCATCCGCTACAGCCAATGAACGCATCAACCTACTATTTACCCAATGCTACCTCTCTGCGCATGGGCAAACTGGGTTATCAAAATAGTGTACAAGATGATTTAGATATCCGCTACAACAGTCTCGATGAATATGTCGCAGGTTTGCGTAATGCCATCCACACGCCGCATCCTAATTTTAGCGCGTTGGGACTCGATGACGACAACGGCTATCCCATTCAAATCAATGACCATATTTTGCAGATTGAAAACGAGTACTACAGCCCGATTCGACCCAAACAAATTACCCAACCTGGCGAAAACCCCAGTGATGCCTTAGCCAAGCGCGGTATCGCTTATGTGGAACTCCGAGCGATTGACTTAGATCCGTACAGCGAAATCGGTATCAGCTTAAATACCGCCTGTTTTATGGAAATTTTGGCATTGTACTGTCTATTGCTAGATAGTCCTGACTTATTGCCCGATGAAGATGCCCTACTTGCTCAAAACCAAGAAAAAATCGTCAATCAAGGGCGCGAGCCAAACTTAATGATTGATACAGTAGCTGGGCAAGTCGCATTTAAAGACTGGCTACTACAGCATCTGCTAGGTATGCGTAAGCTATCAGAACTCATGGATGTCACCTATGGTAGCAATGATTACCGCAATGCGTGGCAATCGATGATGGCAAAAGCGCAAAATCCAGACAATACCCTGTCAGCGCAAGTATTAGTCGATACCGAACGCTTTGATAGTAGCTGGCAGTTTGGTAAGTCACTGGCGCAAATGCATGCCAATCGCTTAAGACATCAAGGATTGGTCCCTGAGCAAATGACTTACTTTGAGCAGCTTGCCAAAAACTCTGTGCGTGAGCAAGCCGATATCGAGCAGAATGACACACAAGATTTTTATGCCTATGTGGGTCAATTTCGCTAGTTAGCAGGTGCTAGTAATCAGATATTGTTGGACTGATTATTTTTTAGGGTTAAATTTCTAAAATTCTAAGCGCTATGGTTTGGCTTATTCTTTTTCACTAAATTGTTTGATGGTTTTTTTATGCGTGATGCTTCATTGACCCACAGCTTGTTAAGTTATCGGGGACTGGCAGGACTATTGACGTTAGCCAGTATTATTGGCATGAGTTTCGCCTATTTTTATTTGCAAGGGGTGGTAAAATTAGACCCGTGTCCGCTGTGTATCTTTCAGCGAGTGGGTTTAATTGTGATGGGGATTTTTGCATTTATCGCCTTTTTACTCAATCCAAAACAAGCTTGGGCAAAGATTTTGTTGATGTTTGGCGCGCTGCTCGGCATTTTGTGGTCAATTGCTGTGGCGATTCGCCATGTATGGATTCAACACCTGCCACCTGACCAAGTCCCCTCATGTGGTCCTGGGTTGGACTATTGGATGGATACGCTGCCGATTGCTCAAGTGTTGAAAGAAGTATTTAAAGGTTCTGGCGAGTGTGCGGTGATTGACTGGACGTTTTTAGGCTTTAGTATCCCAGAATTATCACTGGGGTTTTTTAGCATTTTATTGATAATGATTATTTTGGCGATCCGTAAAAGCAATACTCGATAACACTATCGGTCGTGGTCTAAAACCATAAAAAAGGCGATAATCAATCGCCTTTTTTTATTAGCTTTTTTTAGTCGCTTTATTCCCATTCAATGGTCGCTGGTGGCTTACTTGAGATATCGTAGGTCACACGTGATACTTCTTTGATTTCATTCATGATGCGATTAGACACTGTTTCAATCAAATCATACGGCAAATGGGCAAAACGCGCTGTCATAAAGTCGATGGTTTCAACCGCCCGTAACGCAATCACCCACGCATAGCGGCGACCATCACCGACCACGCCCACTGATTTTACCGGTTGGAACACCGCAAACGCTTGTGCGGTTTTCTCATACCAACCAGATTTTTCCAACTCTTGCATAAAGATGGCATCGGCTTGACGCAAAATATCGGCATATTCTTTTTTCACTTCACCCAAGATACGCACGCCTAGACCTGGACCTGGGAAAGGATGACGATAAATCATTTTTTCAGGTAGCCCTAATGTCACACCGAGCTTACGCACTTCATCTTTAAACAAATCACGTAAGGGTTCAATAAGTTTGAACTGCAAATCGTCTGGCAAGCCACCGACATTGTGGTGCGACTTGATCACATGTGCTTTGCCTTGGTGACTTTTTGCCGATTCAATGACATCGGGGTAAATGGTACCTTGTGCCAAGAATTGAATGCCTTTGCCCTCACCCGACAGTTCACGTGCGGTATCTGCAAACACATCGATAAAGGTTTTACCAATGATTTTACGTTTGGCTTCTGGATCGCTAACGCCGGCTAATGCGGTCAAAAAACGTTCCTCAGCATCCACGCGAATGACTTTAACGCCCATGTTTTCAGCAAAGATTTGCATCACTTGGTCGCCTTCATGGAGCCGTAACAAACCATTATCAACAAACACACAAGTTAGCTGCTCGCCAATCGCTTTGTGAAGCAGTGCGGCTACCACCGAGCTATCTACGCCGCCCGAAAGTCCCAACAACACTTGCTCATCACCAATTTGTTCTTTTAACTGCGCCACACGCATCTCAATGATGTTATCCGGTGTCCACGCATTGGCACAGCCACAGATTTGGTGCACAAATCGGCTAATCAATGCTTCACCTTGCAGCGTATGGGTCACTTCTGGATGAAACTGCACTCCGTAATAATGCTTGCTTTCATTTGCCATCGCAGCAATTGGACAGCTTGGGGTTATCGCAGTTACTTCAAAGCCTGCAGGTAACTCAACAACTTTATCGCCATGACTCATCCAAACGTGTAATTTGTTGGGCTCATCTTCAATGCCTTTAAAAAAGCTATCTTGAGCGGTTTTTTCAATGATAGCAGCGCCAAACTCTTGGTGACTACTGGCTTCAATTTTGCCACCAAACTGATCTGCCATCGCTTGCATACCATAGCAAATGCCTAGCACAGGCACATTGATATCAAATACGGCGTCATTAATTTTTGGGCTATTTTCTGCATACACGCTTTCTGGACCGCCCGATAAAATAACCCCTTTTGCACCAAAGTCGCGGATACGCTGTGCGTCAATATCGTATGGGTACATTTCACAGAATACCCCTGCTTCACGCACGCGGCGCGCAATCAGTTGACTGTACTGTGAACCATAATCCAATACCAAAATACGGTCTTGTTTGATTGAGTTGTTGGATGTTGACATACAAGCCTCTTTAAATTTAGGTAAATAGCTTAACTGAACCGATGCTAACAGGTTTCAAAAATTTATGGGTATTGTACCAATTAACGGCTTTATTTGCTGATTTTTATAGGGTGAAAAATAGCTACATGAATGTTTTGAGTAAAAATTTTTCTTAAAAAATTTCTCTGATAAACAGTCTTTACTTGCGTTTTTTTGTATCTCTTTCACCAATTGATTATCTTTGTTACACAAACATCATCTAATAGGCTTTAGGTTTACCAAACTCTACGAAAAAATTGCTCATACTGCTACAGATTAGACGCAAAAATTTATTATTATGAAACAGTAATAACCGGAAACGGTTTTACGAAAAATTGATTTTAATTTAACGTCACGTTTAATCGTTTTTCGACAATAAAAATAACAGCCGTATTAAAAATTTTTTCTAAATACTAGTATGGCTTGGATAAAAAAACTTCAAATGAGGATACAATCATGGTAGATAATATTAATAATTCAGACTTAAACCGCGACCCTATCACTGGTGAACCAGGCTCACATCCAATCGGTACCGCAGTAGGCGGTATGGGTGGTGCTGCTGCAGGTGCAGCTATCGGTGCTATTGGTGGTCCATTAGGTATGTTAATCGGCGGCGCAATTGGTGCAATCGCTGGTGGTGCTGCAGGTCATGCCGCAGGTGAAGCGATTGATCCAACTATCGAAGATACTTATTGGAACGATACCTATTCACAAACAACCTACTATAAAGATGGTTATGATTATACCACTGACTATCAACCAGCTTATGCCGTCGGTTATGCCAATCGTGCAAAATACCCAGCCGGTACAACGTTTGACAGTGTTGAATCAGACCTTGAACGTAGCTGGCATGAAGTAAAAGGTAATTCACGTCTTGCATGGGAAGATGCCAAAGAAGCCATTCGTGATGGTTGGGATAGAACAGACGCGCGTATTGCTGGTCAGGAATATTCACCACGTCTTCGTACGGTGGATGGCTATGCAGAAGGTGAAGAAAAAGGTCATCCTGTTGCTACTGGTACAGGTGCATTAGGTGGTGCCGCAGCAGGTGCAGCCGTTGGTTCAGTAGCCGGTCCTGTTGGTACCTTAGTGGGTGGCGCTATCGGCGCGGTAGCAGGTAGCGCGGCAGGTCATGAAGTCGGTGAAGCAGTCAATCCTACCACCGCTGAAGATGCTTACGAAAAACCTCACCCAGTTGCCAGTGGTTCTGGGGCACTAGGTGGCGCCGCAGCCGGTGCAGCCGTTGGTTCAGTAGCGGGTCCTGTCGGTACCTTAGTGGGTGGCGCGATTGGCGCTGTAGCTGGCGGGGCAGCAGGTCATGAAGTCGGTGAAGCAGTCAATCCAACTGAAGCAGGCGAACAGCGTAAAGAAGCTAACCCTGTTGCCAGTGGTACAGGTATGGCAGCCGGTGCTGCTACAGGCGCAGCGATTGGTGCGGTAGGTGGTCCAGTAGGTTCATTGGTTGGCGGTGCCATTGGTGCTGTAGCAGGTGCAGCCACAGGTAATGCCGTAGCAAATACGCTTGAAGGTAATACAGAAGAAGATACCTACTGGCGTAATAACTACAATACGACGACTTACTATAGCCAAGGCTATGATTACGATACCGACTATCGCTCAGCGTATGATTATGGTTACCGTGCACGTCATCATTTCAATACTGCTAATGAGTTTGAAAGTGTTGAAAATGACTTACGCAATGATTGGGAACAATTCAAAGGTAGCTCACGTTTGACTTGGGACCAAGCTCGCCTAGCAGCACGTGATGCCTGGTATCGTATTAAGCGTTAATCTTTCGATTAAGTTAGCTTAAAATAAAAAAAGACTTTCAAATTAATGAAAGTCTTTTTTATTTGAACCATTAAAATCAAAGACAAAAAAGCTGGTCTATTAAATTACCATTTTGATGCCAATACCGATTAATACTAGCCCACCAAAAATTTCAGCTTTACTCTCTAGCCACGTGCCTGATTGCTTGCCCATAAATACGCCTATAAAGCTAAAAATGCCTGTTACCACGGCAATTACTGCACAGGATACATAAGGATTGACTGGGATTAAATTTAAGGTAAATCCGGCTGCCATTGCATCAATACTGGTTGCAATCGCTAAAGTAGTCATGGTTTTATGGGTGATGACAACATTGGCATCATTGGCGATATCTAAAGCAATATTGTGCGGGGTGGAATCTTGTGATGCAGCATCTTCATCATCGCCAGATAAGGCTTCATACAGCATTTTTCCACCAAGCCCCACCAAAATAATGCACGCTATCCAAGGCGCCCAATTTGCGATAAATCCTAAGAACCTGTTCACGATTAAAAAATATGCTAGGATAAGCTACATAATCAATTA
>NZ_DAMAAE010000018.1:0-19756 GCF_031986685.1 Moraxella sp. CTOTU47915 | reverse complement strand
AATTGATTATGTAGCTTATCCTAGCATATTTTTTAATCGTGAACAGGTTCTAAGAAATTTATCATTAGGTTTTATTCAAGAAAGTGATTTCAGCGTAATAAAACATTTAATTAAATTAAAGAAACTGGATTTACATGATAACCCACTTAATGATATTTCTTTCTTGATAAATTTATCTGAATTAAAGCATTTAGATTTATCATTTTGTGAGATTGATAACATAGAAGCATTAAAAGATCTTTCAAATTTAAATTATTTAGATCTGACAGAAAACTTTATCTCAGAATTTCCATTTTCCATGAAATTAAGGTCATTAGAAGAACTGCATTTATCTATTAATCTTATTGAAAACGGTGAAAATTTAGGTAATTTAAGTAATTTAAAGTTATTGGATATATCAAGTAATAAAATTAGTGACATAAGTTTCATCAAAAAATTAACCAATTTAACAAGTTTATATGTAAGCAATAATCCGACAGTTGATGTACATTGCATTGGTAGTTTGAAAAAACTTGAGAAACTAGATATTAGTAATACTTATTACGATTCTGAAAGTATTCAATTTTTAAAAGAACAACTCCCAAACTGCGAAATAATTTTTTAAGACCCCAAAATGCAAACCGAAGCTCTATTTGACAACATCGCCCACCGCATCGGACAAGAACTCACCCAAGCCAACCAATCCATCTACATTGCCGTTGCATGGTTCACCAACCCACGCCTATTTGACGTACTACTTACCAAAGCCAAACAAGGCATCACCGTCCAACTACTCATCAGTAACGACCCAATCAACCAACAAAGCCCTATCGACTACAGCGGGCTTAACATCGGCAACTCAGTTGCATACATGATAGGCGACGGCAAAGACGACTTAATGCATAACAAATTTTGTGTCATCGACGAATACACCGTCATTAACGGCTCATACAACTGGAGCAAAAAAGCCGAACGCAACCACGAAAATATCATTATCACCACAGGCGACAGCGTCCTTGCCCAGTCCTTTATCAAGCAATTCAAAAAAATCCGTCATAGCTACTTCGATCACCAAGACCATATCCCCGATTTACCACTCGACAAAATCATCAAACGCCTAGAAATACTAAAAAACTACGTCATCTTAGAAGACCTAGACGACATCACCCGAGAAACCGCCAAACTTCAAGTCTTTAGCTTTCAACAGGACATCAACCAAATAACTCATGCGTTACAATTGCATCAATTTAGCACCGCTATTGGGTTAATAGATGATTTTATCAAAAACCACCAAGCCATTGTTATTTACAATGATATTGACTTAGTGGCTCTAAAACTTGAGATTCGACAACTTGAGCATCAGTTAAACGCTTACGATAATGAGAAAATTGAGCTTGAAAAATTACTAAGTGAATTTAATTATAGACATACTAAAGAATTAGGCTCATATATTAGTAGACTCTTACATTTACGTAAATTGTCGTGCGAAAATGACCCAGAAGCCTATGCTGAAGCTGTCCAAGACGAAGCTGAATATCACGAACAAATTGAAATTGAAAAGGCCAAAACCATTTTTGAACTAGACGCACAACAACGCAAAGACTTAAAAAAAGCCTATCGCAAAGCCAGTCAAATTTGCCATCCAGACCGAGTGAGCGAAGACATGAAAGATGTTGCCGAACAGCTTTTTATTCAGCTCAACCAAGCCTATGAACAAAATGATATTGCGACAGTCAATAAAATCTTGGCAGAACTCGAACAAGGCATTTTCGCCCCACGCTCCGAAACAGTCAGCGAAAAATCACAACTACAAGCCATTATCACTCAGCTAAAATTTAAAATTAGCCAAATTGAAACTGAGATTTTTGAGTTAAAAGACGATGAAACTTACCAAACGATTAGCGAAATTGATGATTGGGATGAGTATTTTAACCAAACCAAAGAACAGCTAATTGATGAAATCGTCAGGTTAGAGCAAAAATTGAAGGAAGCAAAACCATTTTTTGGCTTTTTTAAAAGTTAAGTTATAGAAACTATAGTTAAACCTATATTATAATGAACACAATTTAAATTTTCATAGATAGTGCCATGCCGAACCTATACGACCAAGACCTAAGAAAGCGCACCATCGCCTACTGGCAAGAAACGAACAGCAAAAGTAAAACCGCTCGTACCTTTGGTATCTGTCGCAATACCCTAGACAGTTGGATAGATTTGTATCAAGAACAAGGTAATACCCAGCCTAAAAAAGCACAACCAACCGGCGTAAAACACATCATAACCGACCTTATTGCTTTTGAACAATACGTCAAATCTCAGGAATTTGACACCGCTAAACAGCTACGAGAACAATATTTAAAAGACCATCCTGATGTCAGTATATCCTACAATGCGTTTGTCGATACCTTGCATCGTATCAACTGGACATTTAAAAAAAGACCTTTACCTTTAAAGAAGCCGACCCTGTAAAACAACAAGGTTTTAGCGTATGTTTAGCTATCATGGCGTTTTGGTTTGGGTTATCCAATATCTTATTCATGGATGAAACAGGCTTTTACCAAAGACAAAGTTATCAGCGTAGTTGGTCACCTGTTGGCAAACCCTGCTATGCTAAAATTGAGGCCAACAAAGGTAAACGGTTAAATCTAATTGGTGCAATGAGTATGGCTGAATTTAAACTGATTGCGCCTGTGACCTTTGAAGGTGGGTGTAAGCGTGATACGGTAGAAAATTGGCTTCACACGCTTGGTCAATCTTTGCCTAAACATGAACTCGACAGCTACCCACAGCGTTTTTTAATCATGGATAATGCAAGGTTTCATCGGGGTGGCAATTTAAATCAGATTGCTAAACAATATAATTTAACCTTGTTATACTTACCGCCATATTCCCCTGAGTTAAATCCTGTAGAGAATAAGTGGGCGGTAGTGAAGCAAAATGTGCAACTGTCTATGAGTCAGTTTGAGTCACTCAATGACTGTGTTATTCATTGTTCAGTTTAATTTAGGATTTACTATATATAAATTACTGAACGCATTGCCGCACTTCTAAGAACCCCGTAATAATTCAACACAAAAACCGTATTTAACCGTTGGCAGAAAATCGCTATTCTCTGCCAACTTTTCAATCAAAATCAAACTTTCTATGTACGACTTCGTATTCCAAGACATCAAAACTCATATCGTTAGCTTCACAGGCTTAGAGCGAGATGCCCTACATATTTATGTCGGTATTGGGGTATTTCTTATCACAAGTCTACTTTTTAAAAATCACCGCTACCGTTGGTTTATTGCCTTATTCACGGTGATTGCTGCTGCCAGCATGGGTGAAGTGCTAGACAGACATGACCAACTTATAATTGACAAGCACTGGTACTGGCAAGGCAGTGTGCATGATATAGTAAACACCTGCTTTTTCCCGACCCTTTTTACCTTGATACTCACCTTTACCCATTTTTTTGAGCGAAACATCGCCCAAACTCATGGTTCAAAACGTTAATTGGGTATCAACTTTTAGCAAACTTTTGGTTCAATCTTGGCAAACTCAGCGATTCGGGGTAAAGTAATCTCATTTTTAACAGTGTTTTTAAAATCCCAGTATTTTAAAATTCGTTCTCTCGCATGTATGGACAGCCAACCCCTTATGAATCCGCAATTACAACTTTTGCATCCTTATCCATTTGCCAAGATGGCAACCTTGCTACAAGGCATCACCCCAAACCCAGACTATGCCCCGATTAAACTGGGTATCGGTGAGCCGCAGCACACACCGCCACAGTTTGTGTTAGACGTCATCAAAGACAATTTGGCTAAAATCCAAAATTACCCCACCACCAACGGTTTGCCCGAGCTGCGCCAAGCGATTGCCGATTGGGTACAGCGCCGTTTTCAGGTCAAACAATTAAATGCCGACACCCAAGTGTTACCGGTGATGGGTACACGTGAGGCGCTATTTAGTTTTGTGCAAGCGGCGTTTAACCGTGAGGATAGCAAACGACCTTACGTGGTGATGCCCAATCCGTTTTATCAGATTTATGAAGGGGCGACGCTGCTCGCTGGTGGACAGCCGTATTTTGTCAATTGTACTGCCGACAATAACTTTGTCGGTGACTATGACAGCGTGCCAAGCGAGGTTTGGGAAAAAACCCAACTGGTCTTTGTGTGTAGTCCAAACAACCCAACTGGCTCGGTGATGGATATGGCGCAGTGGCAACGTCTGGTTGAGCTATCGGATAAATACGGCTTTATCCTAGCCAGTGACGAGTGCTACAGTGAGCTGTACTTTGATACGCCACCAATTGGACTACTTGACGTCTGCGCCAAACTCGGACGCGATGATTTTGCCAATTGCGTGGTGTTTCATTCGCTGTCAAAACGCTCCAATCTACCTGGCATGCGCTCAGGATTTGTGGCAGGTGATGCCAAGCTACTAGCGCCGTATGCCCAGTACCGCACTTATCAAGGCTGCGCGATGCCGATTCATCATCAGCTCGCTTCGATTACCGCGTGGCAAGATGAAGTCCATGTGGAAGAAAACCGCAAACTATATCGCCAAAAGTTTGATTTGTGGATGGACAAGCTGTCAGACAAATTACCGCTACGCCGCCCTGATGCCGGTTTTTATTTTTGGTTGCCGGTACAAGATGATGAGCAGTTTGTCAAAGTGATTTATGAACAGCTAAATATCCATGCGCTTGCAGGGCGTTACCTATCTCGTGATACGCCCTCATACCAAAAGAACAGCGGTAACGCTGGTAAAAACCATGTGCGGATGGCATTGGTTGCAGATATCGCACAAAGCAGCGAGGCGATTGACCGATTGCTGAGCTTAGACTTATCAAATTTGGTGTGATTTTTCATAAAAAAAGTGATGGCTAGCTACCATCACTTTTTTTGACTTTTTGTAAGCCTTTAGCTTGTAAAGATTCAGCGTGCAACGACGGCTAGTCTTCAAGATTTTTTAGCAAGGTACTGACCTGTGCCAAGCGTTTGCGTTTTTGGTGGATATCATGGCTGACAAAGATATCATCGGTTTCTGGCAGCATAAACCAATCTGGGTGGCGAAAAGTGTTCTCAATATCTTGTAAGCCACTTTCCCAGTGTTCTTGCATGGTTGAGCCGCTAAACTCATAGTCTTTATAGCCGCGCTCGTAAGTCTTTTTGTGATAAATCAGATGAATCACGTTTTTGACACCGACTTCCGTCATTTCGCGGGCTTTGTTGACGCACAGTTCTTCAACTTTATCAATTTTGGCATCGTCATCGATGATTTTGAGTAACTCTTTGATAAGGCGCGTATAACGCAGCTTTTGCGCCATAAAGTCAGTAACCATGCGGGTTTTGCTAGAGTATTGAATGTCTTTGATGCGCTCGTCAATCTCCATCATATTCTCTGGCACCGTGCCCTTGGCATTCCACAAATCCACTTGGAAAATCAATTGCTTGAGGTGCTCTTCATGGCTTAAGATTTCATTGAGTGGTGTGTTGGACACCAGTCCGCCATCCCAATAATACTCCCCATCAATCTCAACCGCTGGAAAACCTGGCGGCAGTGCGCCCGATGCGATGAAGTGATCGTAGCGCAGTTCTTCATTTTCATTGCTAAAAATAGCAAAATTACCGTTACGCACATTGACCGCAGACACCGATACTTTCATCCGATTGACGTCATTGACAAGTTTTAAGTCACAATAACGCTCAAGGGTCTCGCGCAGCTTGTCGGTGGTATAATAACTTAAGTGATTGGGGGTGGTGTCATACGGCACAAAATAACGCGGTTTAAAAAAGCCACGCTGTCCTTCAATCATGGTTTGCCAAGCCTCAGCGGTAGATTCCATCACCCGCAGCTGCTGCTTTAAAAAGCCATTTTCAAATATCCAAGGCATAAAATGGCTTACCATATCAATCCTGCTGAGTTTATCGAGCTCATTGGCCGTTTGACGGTAGACATTCAGCCCTGCAGGGGTGTAGTTACGATGGGTGATGGTGTTCCAAAACCCTTGCAGCGCCGCCAAGCGGTTCTCTGGACGGTTACCTGCGATAATGGCGGTATTGAGCGCGCCGATTGAAATACCTGAGATACGGTCGATTTTGATGCCTTGTTTATGCAGCCCTTCATAAATCCCTGCTTGGTAGGCACCGAGCGCACCGCCACCTTGGAGCAGCAACGACACGCTATCGTATTGTTTGACCAATTCTTTGAGCGGTGGTGTGCCTTGTGGGGTGGGTTGATTGGGGTTTGGGTTTGGTGGCTCTATCGCCGTGATTGGTGATGAAGTATCAGTTACCGGCTGGGGTGGTTGCGCAGTTGTGGGAATAGTTTTTCTAGTTGACATAGTAATCTCATCATCCATAAATATATTGTTTTTTTATCTAGTATAGAAGATATATCACTCAAGTATTGTAGCAAGATTTTATAGCGACAAAATGATATATGCGTGACTTTTTTGATGATTTTGTCATTCATGAGCCTTCGATTAAACATCTACATTGTTTCTTAAATATCTATGTTGTATCAAGGTGAATACGTGCAATTTTAAAAAACTGACTTCTAGTAAAAAAAGCGGCTCAATCATTGTTGTATTTAGAACGTAGGTATTTAGAGCGGAGATATTTGAAGCCTAAATATCTGGAGCCTAAATATCTGGAGCCTAGATATTTAGAGCCTATGCGCTACGCCCGTATCTTTTTAGCTAACAATTTGCCGTTTAAATGGACAGTTAATCGCCCAAATGCACGTCTTTGACAATCACTTGCTGATGGATGGGGAAATTACCGAGCGTCGCCCCTGCTTTGCGGTCAGCAAAATAATGTTGCAGCGTTTCAATGACATTTTGGAACGCCAAGTCTTCCCAAGGAATGTCTTCTTCGGCAAACAGCGCGCATTCTAGACTCTCGATGCCCACCCCAAATTTGCCATCTTTGAGCGAGCCGATAAACATCACATGAATCTGTCCGATATCGGGTATGTCGTATAGACAATATAACTCTAATCCACTGCCGATAGCTTCGGCTTCTTCAAAACACTCACGATTGCCCCCATCTTTCATGGTCTCGCCAAGCTCCATAAAGCCTGCGGGCAACGTCCAATAACCGTGCCGCGGTTCAATCGCGCGGCGACAGAGCAAAACTTTATCTTCATGGATGAGTAAACAGCCATTGATGACTTTGGGGTTTTCGTAATGGATGTAGCCACAAGACGGGCATACAATGCGCGGCAGACTGTCCATCGGCGGGATTTTGGTTTCGGCTAGATGACCGCATTGCAGGCAGTAAGGCATGGTATTTTCCTATTATTTTTATGTTTTGTGAGATGAAAGTCGTTTTAAGTATGGTAGCATTGATTGCAGGTTTTTACATGATAAAAATGAGTTGAGCAGCCGATTATGAGAAAGTTTAGCTAAGTATCTAGCTTAGGTATTTAGCTGGGTATTAAGTTTGGGATTATTAGCAGGTTGTAGCGCGCCGCATACCCAGCCTAGTATGCAAAAACCTGTCTCAGCTATGCCAGCATTACCGCTTGATAGTGATATCGACAATAGACAATGAGTTTTAGATAAATTCGGTCAACTCAAAGCGCCCTATAAACATTGCGAAATTGCCCATTAAATTTTGATGAATTAAAAAATATGTCCACAACTAGATTTCAAAGTCCTTTACTGAACCAACTGGCAGAGCGAATCGCTAAACTGCCATTCGACCCCACGCCGCAGCCGTATTCGGTACTCATCGCCATTACCAATGAAGCTGAGCCAAAAGTTTTGTACTCGTTGCGCGCTTCGGATATGCGAGAACATGCCGGCGAAGTATCATTTGCAGGTGGCAGACGCGAAGACACAGACGATAGCAACCAAGCTACCGCGTTACGAGAAACGCATGAGGAAACCGGTATTCATCCCAGTCAAGTGACTGTGTTGGGCGAATTACCCCTACAATTTGCCAAAAGCGGTAGACCTGTCAAGCCGATTGTGGGGGTGATACCACCCAGCGTTAACCTTGTGCCAGAGATGTGCGAAATTGCAAGGCTATTTTGGGCGGATTTAGCCACGCTTATTCGCCAGCCGACTATCGATTATGCGTATGATTTGGGTCGCCAAGTGATGGTATCACCCAGCTTTATCATTGATGGCGAGACCGTGTGGGGCTTGACTGGGCGCATCACCGCAAGCCTACTAGAAATGGGATTCGACCGCCAGATTGATTGGTATTTTAATGTTCACGATAAATAGCCAATCAACCACAAACCAATCACTGCAGCGCTGTCCACGCTAGCATTTCATCCAGCACAGCTTTGGCATTGCTATTATTTTTGACATTGTCGGCATTAATCATCCCAACCACTGCATACCATTTTCCTGATTTGCCTTGAACATAGCCTGCCATGCTGGTGACATTATCGAGCGTGCCTGTTTTGATCCAAGCATGCCCAATGGCAGGGTTATTTGGCTGGCGCAATTTCAGCGCTTTGATGGTACCCGACTCGCCTGCCACGCCCAACGAATCACGATAAACCGTAAAATTGGGTGAATGATAAGCCAGAGTTAGCAGCGCTAACATACTATTGGGCGCCACGCGGCAATCACGGCATAAACCTGAGGCTCTAGTCATCACAGGGGGCTGTGCTTGGGGCAGCTTTTGTTGCCACCACTGGTGGATGTAGGCAAAGGTTTTTGGATAAGTACTGATACGCTGCTTGTCGGCATACAGCGGTAGCGACAAGGCGATTTGTTCTGTCATCACATTGTTGGAGTGCTGATTGATGTCTTTGATTTGCTCATGCAATGGATTGGAGGCGACATAGCCAACCAATTTTGGGGTCAAGGGTTTGCCAAAGTATTTTAGGTATAAGCGAATATACCAAGGTAGCGCTTGCGGTATCGCCTTGGCTTGCTGCATATAGGGCACTGCAGGGTTGGCAAATTCAATATTCCCTGTAAAATTTGGCAAGATTTTTTGCCAGTCGGCGATGATTTGTTGTTTAACCAGTACATCTCCATCAGGAAACGTCAGATAGCGCTTTTGCTCACCACAGAAGGCGGACGCGGTTTGGTGAAAGCTCAATCCTGTGGACGTCAATGTCCCAATCCAATCGTCTTGGTTGTTATTGCAAGGCGCTTGACTGGCTTTAAGTGTTGTAGGCATAGTAAAGTTTGCCAGCGCAGGCTTTAGACTGACTTGATACGCCGCTACGTCTTTGGGATTAATCGAGGGTTTGCTTTGGATTTGCTCAAGATTTGCCGCGGGATTGTCGATATCTGTCGAAGCTGATGTTGTGGGTTGCGTGACACTGCTGGTATTAGGTTTTACGACCGGTGCGGCATTGGGTTTTGGCAGTGGCACTAAATCCACTTCCACCGTACCAAAATTGGTCAACAAAGCATTGGGCTGGGCATTATAAGGACGTAAGCCTTTACCATCAAACGCATTAACATCAAAATCCACCCCTTGAAACTGCTGATTGTCGATGATTAAATTGCCTTGTACTTGCTGAATACCCTGTGCTTTAATCATGGCAAGCAGTTGGTACAAGCGCTCGTTTTCCAGTTTTGGGTCACCACTGCCCTGCACAATCACATCGCCATAAAGCGTGCCTTTCCACACAAAACCATGCTGATACAATTTGGTTTGCCAAACAAAATCTTTGCCCAAACTATCGAGCGCCACATAAGTGGCAATCAGTTTTTGCGTAGATGCAGGGGTGCGTGGCACATCAGCATTATAACTAAACAAAGGCGTTTGGGGCGCAGTCGACGCTGCATTTTGCGGATTGTCCGTTAACGGTTGTACCACCATGCTCAGGCTATCGGTCGGAATATTGGCTTGGGCAAGTTTGGCTTGAATCGCTTGAGGTAGCTTGTTGACTGGATCGCGCTGACCCATGACTGCATGGCTTTGCTTGGTCACTGGGTCAGTGTTCATCGGCGGTACTGGTGTGGTAGCTGACGTATGACCCACCAAGGACAGACAAGCCATCCCTAGCAACAAACCTGTTTTTAAAGACAATAATTGAGTGGCGCGGGTTTGCAGACCCACGGATTGGCGAGAATTTTTCATAACAACAGCAACAATGTGACGAATCTATACTAGGTATCGAATCTTATTAGGCAAAAATAAATTAGGCAAAAATAAGCTGTCACCTTAGCGCTTTTTGCCATAAAAATCCACCTGATTTCATAGCAAATCGGCTAAAATTAAGGCATTTAGACAAACTGCCGTAGCCTTCTGTTGCAATTCTCTACATTTCAATTTTCAGATATTTGCTAAACTGTCGCCTAATTACTACATTGCAGTCACTGCTATTGCCGTTTTGGGTTTCAATCGAGAACGCTGACCCCTTGCTTTGGGGTGTTGGGTCAAAATTATTTAGGTTAAAAAAATTTATGTTAAACAAATCTATCGCCACCTCTGCCATGACTATAGGTGCTATGAGTGTCGTGCTAGCGTTATCTGCATGCTCAAAAAAAGATGACAAAGCCGCAACCACCACCGCTTCGGCGACGACTACCACCACGTCAGCTTCTACGACTACTGCACCTTTGGCAGCATCCCAAGCCATCTCTAGCGCGCCTGCTAGTGCTGCTGCTGTTACCACCACCGCTTCGTCAACCACAACTACTGTCACCACGCCAGCGACTGCAGAAAAAACCGCCAACGTTAGCAGCGCCCCTACAGTTGCCGCCAATAATGCCGCGGCTGCAACACCCAATCTTGCCCTAAAAGCGGATTTGATGCAGTTATTTAAAACCTTAAATGAGCTTGACCGCACTACCCAAGCCAAACAAGCAGAAATGGCAAAAAAAATGCAAAACGCCAAAACGCCTGCTGACCAACAAGCTTTCTTTAAAGAAGTGGTGGCACAGTTAGACTTGCAAAAAGCCACGCTCAACAAACTAAAATTTAATGACCCGCGTGTCGCACAAACCCGCGATAAAATGGTTGAAAGTATCACCAATAGCCGTGCCGGTACGGCGGCTTTAATCAAAAAACCAACGGCAACCCCAGAGACCAATCCAGAAATTGCTAAGTCGATGGAAAAAGCGCAAAAATCTGCCGAAGAAGCCCGTACCATGTTGATGCAATTAACTGAGGAAGCAGGCATCAAACCAAAAGGCGCAGACGCCGCGGCTAGCAAAAAATAAAGTCATTTTTAGATAAAAAACTCTCATGATGAGAGTTTTTTTATGTCGGTTAGCTTTTATGACTTCATAAGCCCGCTATGACTGCATCAAGTGGGTGAATAACATGGCAGTCATAATGGCATCATTGAGGGCATTATGTGCAGGTAATCGCGGGATTTGGTATTCTTCTAGCAGTTGATTGAGGTGTGGTAACTGCCCAACTTGGCTGGGGTCATGTCGATGCTGATTTTGTTGATACAAGCGACTGACATCGACAAGTTTATTAGCCAGTTCCACCCCCAAAAACGGTTTGGTAATGGCATTTAAAAACGCCATATCCATGTCCACACAAAACCCAATTATCGGACGGTTTTTAAGCATTGGCAATAATTGGGTGAGCATCTCGTCATACGATAAGCCATTGTCGACATCTATCGGTCTTAACCCATGAATCACAATGGTGTCGTGGGTGGGCATCACAGGCGGACGGCATACCAAGGACAGCGCGCTATCGGTATCAATCACAAACCCGTTACTTTCTTTGCGTACCTGTACTGCACCGACACTTAAAATATAATCTTGTTTGGCATTAAGCCCGGTCATTTCTAGGTCTAGGCTCACCCACTCATTGGGGACTTTAGATAGCGGGGTATCAAACAGATAAGCATACTCAGGCTTGCTGAGCCGCTGTTTTTGTCGCTCAAGTTTTTGACCGTCGAACAGATTTTTGATGCGATTAAACATGGTTTTTCTCTAGGCAATTAACACTATCTATTTCGTTAAAAAATATCTTTAATTAAAAAATATCTAGGCGATAATGATGGGTAATAAAGGTTTTAAAATCTTTGACCATCGCCAAACATTCTTTTAACAAGTCTTTTTCTAGGGCTGATAAGTGATTGGGATTTACCACTCGCGCTTTTCTATCTTGTGTGGTCAATGCCACATCCAGTCGTTTTGCCATAAAAAAATCCAGTGCTTCTGCCAGATTTTGCGCCATGGTATCATCTAGCACGTGTTGCTGTGCCAGCTGCTGCAGCCGGTTTCTGGTGTTGGTATCAGTGATATGATATTCCAGTGACAAGGCTCGCACGCCATGGACAATCGGGAATATCCCTGCTTTTTTTAGGTCAATATCAGTCTCACTGCCACCGACAAATTTTTGCCACCAACCACTGCTATCGCCAAATTGCAAAATTGGTTTGGCAAAACGGTTGATAAAGTTGCTAGTCGCCACATTTTTCGCGCTGACTTGCCAATGTTTTTGCAGCTGCTCAAAGAGCTTAATATCGCCGCAAACAAAATGCGCATCGACTAAGGTCGCAATCCACATCATATCTTCACTACTGCCACTCACGTACCATGCGGTGATTTGTTTTTCAAAGGCGGTTGAAGTTTTTCGCCAACGCTCGTTGCTAAGCATAATCTTGCCATCACAATAGGGATAACCCATATTCGCCAATGCCTCATTGAACTGCGCGGCATAGCTGGGCAGATTGTCATCTTTAAAACCATTGCGGATAATTAGCGCGTTGTCTTGGTCAGTACGCAAGATTTGTTCACCACGCCCTTCTGAGCCCATTACAAACAGACAGGTATTGTAGAAGGTGATAGCAGGTACAATTAGCTGCCATACCTTGGCGAACACTTGTAAATTCAAGCTTTGCACCATACGGCTGATAACATGGATTTTGATGCCGCTGGCGTGCTGCTCACGGATAAATTTACCAATCAATTCCACCGCCACCGCAACATCCTCTAAGCTCTGCGCTTGCTCAATACGAGCGACGATAAGATTGGAATGGTTGGTTAAAAAGCTCAGTAATTCGGTTTGCCCCAAAATCCCAATGATTTGACCTTGACTGTCAATAATGGGTAAACGGTGGGTACGAGTTTGTAGCATGGTTAGCAAGGCTTCACTGACATCTTGCGATTGATGCACGGTATGGATTTTAAAATTGGTAAAGTCCAGCACAGGCGTAGTGGCAAAATCAACTTTTTGTCCAATCGCTCGGCATACATCGGTTTGGGTAAAAATACCGATGCGCTCGACATACGCTGCGATGGTGGATTTTTCGACGCCTTGTGCGATGAGTTTGTCACGCTCCGCTTCGGTCATTCGCGCTTGTGACTTAACCAAAATATGCTTGATGTCAAATTGGTTCATCGCCATGGTGGCATCGTATAGGGTTGCCGTATCATCGACAAAATGCGGTGGTTTGATATGCTGTCCCAAATTGGCAATCGGTTGATATAGCAGTTTTTGACTTTCACTTTGGGCAAGGCGGGCTTGGTGATGGTTAAGACGGGCAGCGACATCGGCAAACAAGGCGTTTTTTAAGCTGGGATTTTGCTCAGTGATTGCGCTTAGCACTTGGCCATCGATACGGTACATCAGACTTTGCTGCTGGGTGATAAAGTTGAACACACCGTTTTGCCTGACCTTGGTATCAAACCAATCGCCTGCATTTAAGGTAGAAATCAACGCATCACCTTGTAATTGATGAACAAAGCCTTTAAGGAGAATAAAAAAACCCCCTTGCCATCCAGTGGGTATGGGCTGCAAGTTGTCCAAATAGACGATTTTACTGTGCTGCTGCAGATAGGTTCGCTGCTGAGCGCTTAGTGTATCAAACGGGGACTGGTATAGATGTTGTATGTCTAAAGTCTGTATCGTTGAGCCACTCATATCACCATCCTTGTATTGCGGCTAAAAATAAATCTCATGTCCTATGAGTCTTGTTAGATTATAATCAAAGTTGTCTGAGGCAACAATCGTGTTTCAACAAATATCGATGGGTCGTGGTGGTATCTAATTTACACCCGTCAAACATAACAGTATGGGTAATGGGTAAACAGATGAATTATTTAGGTTTTCTTTGTTTTGGCTTAGGGATTTTGACATTAGTCGCGGGTATGCTATGTTTTTTATTATCTAAAGTCAGTAAGGAGCCGCCTGTCAGGTATAAAACCCAACGCATTGCGATGGTGCTATTGCCACTTGCGATTGTACTGCTTGGTATCGGACTTAAATTTAGTATGAGCGTGGTGAATCCTGAGGTATAAATAACTAGCTTTGCTAACTAAACCTAACAACTAGTCTTAACCACAAAATGAAAAATTCAAACATATAATAAAGGTCAGCCTAATATAAGCTGACCTTTAACCTAAATTAACCTAAATTCAAAACAATTAAGTTGGCTTGACAGCGACTAGCACACGGATACTATCAGGAATTAAGGATAAATGACCTAGGGCATGTAAGCCCTGTTCTTGCAAACGTTTTAATTGATTGATTTCTGCGTCTCGTACATTCGGATTGATGGATTGCAAATATTGCAGGCGCTCCACTTCACGCTCATAGCGCTGATTAAATACCTCTTTGGCTTGTTCACTTATCGCAGGTAATTGCTGGTTTGCCAATGCTACTGCTTGCTCATACCGCACTTCGATAATGTCTTTACGCGCTTTGATGACTTGACGCGCTCGGGTTTTGTCCAAACGATGAATATGCGACACAATCATATCAGGCGCAATTTTATCGCTAAAATCAGTCCCTTGCTGGCTTAAAAACACCCGAATGAGCGGCTTTGGCAAAAATGCGGGTAAATTAAGTAGCTTTGGCGCAATCGCTTCAACACGAAAATTGACTTCAACCAATACCAGTCCTTCAGGCATGGCATTACTTTGTAAAGTTGCAACCGTGGTATTACCAAAGGTGCCTGCGTTGACCGTTTCAAAGATACTTTGCATCAAAGGATGCTCATAAGTCATAAATTCCATGTCTTCGCGTAGTAATGCTTGGTCACGCTCAAAGGTCAAGGTCATGCCATCTTCAGGCACTGCCAGTCCTTGTACTTGCACTTCATCACTTGGATGTAGCATCAATGAACCATCACGCTGTCCACTATATTCCATATTGATGGACGACATAAAGCGTTCAAACAAACGTGGCAACATGTGGGTATCATCAAAATCACGCATGGTGTAAGCGATTTTACTGGCGACACGCGGGCGACAAGAATTGTATTCAAGCAGTCTGTCACGTCCTGCTTGCATGGCTGCTTCTAGTGCGAGACGCTGGGCGTTGCCTTCTTCAATCAACTGATCTAAAGTAATTTCTTGACCGTCATCTTCGACTTTTTGCCCTTCAAGTAGGGGTTTTAAATCCACAATAAACTGCTCTTGAACGGTTTGCGCCGTGGGTGAGATTTGGTTAAAAATATTTAGCGCTTCGTTATACCAGCGGTACATACGCTCAGTTGCCGTGCCTTCAACAAAAGGCACATGAATGGTAATCTCGTTTTGCTGACCAATCCGATCGAGGCGACCAATCCGCTGCTCTAATGTATCAGGATTGGCGGGCAAATCAAACAACACCAAATCACTGGCAAATTGAAAATTACGCCCTTCAGAGCCAATTTCAGAAGCCAACAATACTTGCGCGCCTTCAATATCGGCAAAATACGCAGCCGCTTGGTCGCGCTCCAGTAGGGTCATTTGCTCAGTAAAAATCGCGGTTTTAATGCCCGCATGCAATCGTAATACCGCCTCTAAACTCTCAACCGTTGCCCCACTGCGCGCAATCAGCAGCACCTTTTGATGTTTTAAGGTGTTTTTAAGCAAATCAACCAGCCAAGGCACCCGCGGGTCTTGTTCCAGCCAACTGCCATCGGGCTGTAACTCTTCTGGCCATAATTGTTCGCGCAATTTACCTTGAGTTTGATAACTGTCTTGCCAACTTATCGGTAGCGGCAGTGGGTACGCCATTGAGCGCCGACCTTTGAAGCCAGAAATAAGCTCAGACACGCTCTCACGGGTATTGCGAAATAGTACACGTCCAGTACCATGACGATCTAACAATTCATTGATGGCGCGCGCACGACCTTGCTCGTCATCACTGATGTCATGACCTAATAACTGGGCTAATGCTGATTTTTGCTTATCTGACAGCGATTGGTCACTCAATAACACCTCAGCAATTGCGGCGGTTTGCGCAAAATTTTCTTCTGCATCGATAAAGTCGTCTAAATCATTAAAACGATTGGGATCTAACAATCGTAACCGCGCAAAATGACTTTCTAAACCTAACTGCTCAGGGGTTGCTGTGAGCAACAACACACCTGCGGTTTGTTCGGCCAAATCTTCAACCAAATCGTATTTGTCATTACCCCCTTGCTCACTGTCCCAATGCAGATGGTGCGCTTCATCCACAACCAGCAAATCAAACCCCGCTTCCAAGGCTTTTTCATGTAAATCTTCATGGTCGAGTAGCAAATCGATACTGGCAATAATCAACTGCTCAGTCGTAAAAGGGTTTTGCTCAGGGTCATGCTCTGCAATCGCTGCGGTTCTGACCAAATCAAAAATCGCAAACTCCAGATTAAAACGGCGACGCATTTCAATCATCCATTGGTACTGCAAACTATCAGGTACCAAAATCAAAATACGCTCAGATTTGCCGGTGATGAGTTGCTGGTGAATAATCAGACCCGCTTCAATCGTCTTGCCAAGCCCTACCTCATCGGCAAGCAGCACGCGCGGCGCGATACGTTTACCTACTTCATGGGCGATATACAGCTGATGCTCAATAACATCGACACGTGCACCCATCAAGCCTCTTAATGGATGAGACGCCAAATAGGCTTGGGTACGCAGTAGCTCTTGGCGCAGTTCGTACCAATCATTTTGGTGGATACGACTGGCGAGCAAGCGCTCAAGTGGTTTTGCCAAATTAATATTAGCCGCAAGGCGGGTTTCCATAATCGCACGGTCATGACCTTCAACCGAGTATTTATAGACGCCATTGGTCTCTTCAAAATCGCTGACCACATACGATGCGCCATCTTGGTCGTGTATGGTATCCCCTGCTTTGAAAGTCACACGCGACAAAGGCGCCGATGTCTTGGCATACACACGCGTTTCTTCACTTTGCGGGAACAAAATATGCACGCAGCGTTCATCAACGAGCACGACGACGCCCAGCCCCAATTCATTCTCTGTATCCGACAGATAACGTTGTCCAATCGCAAAATCAGTCATACCGCTTAACCATGCTTCCAAATTAGAAATTTAAATGATGAAAAGTAAAACTGTTTATGATAGCAAAAATTACATTTTCAAGTGAATGATTTTGTTGATAGCGGCTGTTTACTCACTCATCATTCGCTACCAACGGACTGACGACTGGCATACCTTCGTTCATGAGCGCTTGTGTGAGCATCTCAATATTATACACCGCGTGACCTTTTACCGTATTTTCAAAGTAAATATACAAGGTATCAAAATTGGCTTGTTGATTGGCAATGGTCTTTGCCCAAGCTTGCATTTCTGTATCCCTGTATCGATAATCATGCCGCTCGGCCGCCGAATGGGCATCCCACCAGTCTAAGTTTTGCCCATGCATGCGTAAATAACCGATGCGGCTAGTAAATAACAGCCGACTGGGCGGTAAACCATGGATATTTGGATAGTCCACACTACACCAAATCAAATTTTGCTGCTGAAAACTGGCGTAAACTTGCGGGATATGCCAGCTTTGGTGGCGAAACTCTATCGCCAATGGCAACCCATCAAACCAACTGGTCAAGGTTGCCAAATACTGACGATGTGCCACCGTTCTATCAAAACCATGCGGAAATTGAATCAATAACGCAGCCAAACAATCTGCCGCTAAAATAGGTTCAATCGCCTGCAAAAAAGCTTGCGCGGTCTCTGCAGTGGCGGTTAATCGGTGGGTAAAATCTTGGTGAATCTTAATCGAAAATTTTAGCTGCCCATTGGATTTTTTGAGCATACCTTCATACGCTTTTCGACCTAAAGGCGCATAAAAGCTACTATTGATTTCAACAGTGGCATAATGACGACTATACTCGGTTAAAAATTCGGTTTTTTTGGTGTCAGCGGGATATAGGATTCCCAAAAAATCCGTATCACTGTATCCCCCTGTTCCGATATAGATGCTCATAGAAAATTGGTTCTACTCAATTGCAAAATTAGCCCATCATTGATTAATAGAAATTAATAAAAGTCGTATATAGCGCCATCATCCATAACAAAAACAGCATCGTCAAGGCTAATAGCTGCGCGGCAGAACCTACATCTTTACCAATCTTTGCCAACGGATGACGTTCTGTCGATGTATGGTCAATCGACGCTTCAATACCGGTATTAAACAACTCAACGATGAGAGAAAAAAACGATGAAAATACCAGTATCATTTTAATCGGCATTATAAAAGGTAAAAAAATCAGCGCAATTAATAAAATGCTATTGAGCCATGCAACCTGTCGAAAAGCCGCTTCATTTTGATACGCCGCAACCAAACCATCTTTTGAGTAACCTGCGGCATTGATGATACGTTTGAGCCCTGTTTTTCCCTTGGTCTGCGCGGCATATCCTTCTAAATGGCTAGCAAATTTATCAGAGCGCTGATTTGAACTAGGTGATGTCATGATGCTAATGGGTTTTAAAAAATTTCCTCATTCTACCATAGATTAATCCTAGAATTTTCACAATATATACTGCCGCGAGCATTGATAGCCCTTGATAAACAAGCTTTGAATCATGGGAATTTAAGTGCAAATAAAATCTATAAATATTGATTGCTATTTTAATGATAATGGCATAAATTCTAAGCTTTCTGCTAGTTTTTTTGCAGCAATCACTCCACCTTGCAATTTTCAGTTAGTGTTGTCACCTTATTTGATGAAAAATCTATGATGAAATTACGCGCCACTTGCCAACTCGATTATCACTTTTCTCAGCCAACCCCTGCGGTGTTTCTACTAAGACCGCAATCAGGGTTAGCACAGCAGATCACTCAAGAAGAATGGCAAGTAACGCCACCCTTACCAGTTACAAGCTATAACGACAATTTTGGTAACTTATGTGACAGGGTTTTATTTCCGATGGGGGATTACCAAGTTAGCCTAACAGTTGAACTATATACTAGCGAATGGATAGATGTCGCACCCGGTATGCCAAAAACACCGATTGAGCAGCTGCCTTCAGATACAATGGTATATTTGTTACCCAGTCGCTATTGTCTGCCAGAATTTCTACTTCAAGAAGTCCAAATGATAACCCAAGATTTTGCCGAAGGTTATGACAAAGCGGCGGCAATTTGCGCCTATATTCACCAAAACTTTACTTACCAATATGGGAGTAGTACAGCAGAGACCACAGCACTAGACACTTGGCAACATAAAAAAGGCGTCTGTCGTGATTTTGCCCATTTGGGTATTAGCCTGTCACGGGCATTAGATATGCCCGCTCGCATGGTGGTTGGCTACTTATATCAACTTGACCCAATGGACTTACATGCATGGTATGAGGTTTTTATTGGCGATCGATGGTACACATTTGACGCCACGCAATCTGCGCCAAAAGGCGGTCGTGTGATTTTAGGTTATGGAAGGGATGCTGCGGATGTTGCTTTTGCGACTTTCTTCGCGCCATTTGAGTTAAAAGATATGAAAGTTAATGTAGAAAAAATCGATTAATTTTGGCATAGATGTTTGAAATGGAAGCCTTTATTAGAAGGCTTTCATCCCAATTTTTTAATTACCAATATTCATAACTTAGATTGTTGCAAACCCACAAAGCAAAAAAACACCCCCTTTAAACGAATAAAGAGGGTGGTTTGGAATAGGGAGCTGA
>NZ_DAMAAE010000017.1:0-24877 GCF_031986685.1 Moraxella sp. CTOTU47915 | reverse complement strand
GGTAGGTGACGTTAGAACTACCCAATTTAACAGTAAAAAAGGCAAACTAGCCAAATCGGTTTACGATGCAGGTTGGTTTGAACTCAAAAGGCAACTGAATTACAAATGCGAGAACGCAGGTTGTCGTTTTGAAATCGTATCAGAGCGATACACTACCCAAACTTGTTCGTGTTGCGGTCAAATAGACAGCAACAGTCCGAAAGGTAGAGCAGGTTTGCGAATAAGAGAATGGACTTGTGCAACGTGTGGCACACGGCATGATAGAGATATTAACGCCAGTAAGAACATTCTTGCGGTTGGGCTTAACCGTCTTGTAGAAGGAATCCCCTCACTTTAGGGAGGGGAGGAAGTCAAGCCATAATAAATTTATCATCTTGCTGTATGGTTCACAGGCAAATTGGTTGTTATTTTCTACGCTTTACGCCTGTCAGCACTTTTTTGTATGACCCACTCTCACAGGATGTTTTTATGAAACAATTTTTCGCGCCTTGTCTGGTACTTGCCAGTATGTTGGGCACAACATTTGCCCACGCAGCCTCTATGCCAGTGGATACCAATGCCCGCTTTAAACTAGGGTTAAACGCGTCAATCAATCATTATGCGTACGACAAGGACAATGATGTTACGATCATGCCACAGGCATTTTATGACAACAATCGATTCTACATTGAAGGCAGTGAAGCGGGTTATTATCCCTACAAAGACGCACAAAACGAATGGCGATTGACCGCAAGCTACGATAGCCGTTCATTTGATCCAGACGATGCGAGTACAGCGGCGTTAAAAGGACTCGATGAGCGTAAATGGTCTGCTATGGTGGGCACTAGCTATATGCGCATCACCCCGTATGGTGGCTTTAAAGCGCAACTGGAAACTGATGCCTTAGGTCGCAGTGATGGTACTAGCGCAAAAGTGGCGCACTTAAGCAGATTTAAAGCAATGGATGATAAAATCACCATTTATCCTGAGTTAGGACTGCAGTGGTACAATGACAAGTACAACAACTACTACTTTGGTGTTTCTGAGCAAGAATCGCGACGAACAGGAATAAAAGCTTATAACGCTGATAGTAGCATTACTCCCTATGTCAATGTCAGTGCCAGTTACGCCATTTCGCCACGCTGGAGTGCGTTTATCAGTCAGCATTTAGAGTATTTGAGCGATGAGCAAAAAGACAGCCCACTGGTTGATAACCGTGTCGATAGCAAAACGAAAATTGGCTTTAACTATCAGTTTTAATGCCTAGTTTACCAATGAATAGTTGACTCATAAAAAGCGCAAATTGTTTGATTTGCGCTTTTTTTATTTATAAGAAAGGATTACTTACTTCGTCCACGTGCGACGCTTGCTGCTGTTGCGTGGCAGATTTTTCCACCGTTTGCGCTTGATGGACTTCTAAATACGCAATGATTTGGTTCAACACATCTTGTAATTGTTTTGCCGTGGCTAAACTTTGTTTATCCAACGTAAACGTCGCACTGCCATAGAGATTGACTTGCTCTCCTTGATTCTCAAGGGTAAATTCGCCCAAGCCAACGCTTTGGCTATCATTTTGAAATGGTTTAAAAGCACTCATCTTTTTCCCTTGTTTAGTTGCTAATTTGCTAGTTTTTGACTTGCTAATTACTACTTATGGTTATGGTGAAATAGTTGCTACATTACTCGGCAAACTGGGAAATGCATTGACCCCGGTGCGTTTTTTAAGGGTGCTTAGGCTAATTTTTTCAACGGTTCCGCTATCATCATTCGGGCTAAAAAATGCCATCGCTTGATGTTGTGATGGCAAATATACCGCTTTAAAAAAATGCGATGGCACCAGCACACGATTTTTTAGCCGTTTGACTTCCGGTGTTAGAAATGCCACCCCTGTCACCACATAAGCTGAGCCGTATTGGTTGGTCAGGTTGCGAGTTTGTGTTTCAATTTTTACCCAAGTTTTACGGTTGTTGTCAGGTGTTTGTGGGGCAATATTGGCCAAACTAAAGCTATCAAATTGTGAGTCCGGGTTTGCCATATCAGCATTGGGCGCTAAATGCCCTCTGTCAAATCCGGTACGGGTATAATCGCTCAATAAGCTACGCACCTCGGTTGGCAGGCGAGTTTCTTCATGAAAGTTATCCTCTCTGACCAAGGTTTTGGCAGCCGTTATTCGTTGTCGTGTTAAATGCTCAGCGACCCAAATCGGGGTTTTGGTGACACCCGAATACATCACCGCGAAGCCATTAAAGCACAGGGGGTAGGTTTTTTGCGACAGCTTGGCGGTCATTGTCGGCTGGGTTTTCTCCAAAAACTCGCTAGCGCATTTTTGTAGCGCCTTGTCTAGCGGGCGCGTGGTGAGTGTTTGGGTATCTGTGTTCGCTTGGGTGGTAAGAATGGTAGTAGGGATAGTAACAGTATGGCTATCGAGCTTGGCGGTTGAGGGCGTAACACTGCAACCTGTCAGATACATTAAGCCAACGCTTATGGCTGATAAGATGGCATTGTTGGTAACAAAATTTGTTTGAACTATCATAAGTGACCTTAAAAAAAGAAAAAATGAAGAAAATGAAAAATGGTGCAATGACGACAATGGTATGGTTCGGGCTAAAGTGTCGGATAACGTAGTTTAAATCACGATTTAAAACTTCTTGGTTATTTTATAAGGTTTTTTAGTGGAATACGCAAATATTTACTGGCAGTGATAGCAGTTTTTTGAAATGTTTTTTGGCTAATATTGCGTTGACTATTTTTATCCCAATATTTTCCCATCAACAATTGCTTAAGTTCTGATAAAATACGCTTTTTGTCGTTAGTAAATTTTTATGAGTACATCAACCACACCACAAAACGCCGTCGTCTTACTCTCGGGCGGGCTAGATTCCGTGACTTGCCTTTACTGGGCAAAAGCCAATTATGCCAACGTCACAGCGGTAAGCTTTAACTACGGTCAGCGCCACAATAGCGAACTTAATGCCGCCAAAAAAATTGCCGCGACTGCTCAAGTCAACCATCGTATTATTGATATTGATTTGGCACAGTTAGGTGGCTCGGCGTTGACCGATGCTTCGCTGGTGGTACCCGATGCCAAACAAACAGATTTTAGCGATAATCAGCATAATGACAGCATTCCAATTACTTATGTACCTGCGCGTAATACCATCTTTTTGTCGTATGCGCTGGCATTGGCAGAGGTGACACAGTCCAATGCCATTGTGATTGGTGTCAATGCAGTCGATTACTCAGGCTATCCTGATTGTCGTCCTGAATATATTGCAGCCTTTGAAAAGATGGCAAATCTCGCTACCAAAGCCGGTGTGATGGGCAATCATCTCCACATTGCAACGCCATTGTTGCATTTAAGTAAAGCAGAAATCATTAAGCTTGGGGTATCGCTGGGGGTGGATTATGCTTTGACCGTGTCATGCTACCGCGCAGATAGCGAAGGACGCGCCTGCGCGCACTGCGATAGCTGCTATCTACGTCAGCAAGGTTTTTTACAAGCTGAAATAGATGACCCGACTATTTATCAGTAATCTATCATCATCAAATCCTGCCAGCTTTATTGCGTCAACGGTAAAGCTAGCCATTGTACGATTGAACACCTGCTGTTCTATACTGCTGTCTTTTATGAGGATAAACTATGAAACATTCAGCCATCGCAACCCTATTTGCTAGCATGGTTTTGCCATTTGCCGCGCATGCCGCCAATCCACAATATGTCAATGCTTGCGCCACCCAAATGACCGAAAAACACATCACTGATGCCGCTTCTGCAAAAAAAGTATGTACTTGTGTGGTAGATGAACAATCAAAAATCACCCAAGCACAAAAAAATGAGCTTGATACCTGGGTAAAAAGTGGCAAAGATGTTCGCCAAAACAAAACTTTCCAAACCATCAGTGCTCGTATGAAAGCATGTGGCAACGGCGTTAAATTTAATAAAGCCCGTCCCTAATTGGTTACAATCAATACCATAATCGATAGCGCCGCACCACTAGACCAGTTGTTTACTGGTCTTTTTTTATTTTGTCGTATGAAGAAGTTTGTACTCAATCTGGCTTTCTGATATTGTTATTTCAATTTTTGCTTGGGAAATGCCCATGACTCAACTACCCAATTTTTTGGTCACGACGGTTGAAGCGGATACCAGTCGTCATGCCACAGCGCAGCCGCAATTTATCCAGCGTCAAATCAACCTGCCAGCTTATGCCAAACAGTCAGAGAAAGGCTTGATTCTGTACTTTTATCCAAAAGACAACACCTCAGGCTGTAGTGTACAAGCGCAAGATTTTAGCCAACATTTGCCCCAACTGCAGCAGCTTGGATACCAAGTCATTGGCGTATCAAGAGATAGTGTCAAAAGCCATGAAAAATTTATCGCCAACCAAAAGATTAATTTTGCACTGGTGAGTGATACCGAGGAACAACTTTGCCAATATTTTGGCATCATTGCCGAGAAAAAACTATACGGCAAAGTCAGCCTTGGCGTGGTACGTTCAACCTTAATTTTCGACAACACAGGCAAGCTGGTTCATGAGATGCGCAATGTCCGCGCCAAGGGACATATGGATAAATTGCTTGCAATATTGCCCACCCTTTAACCCAAACCAACCTAAATTAACCCAAACGCCTTATGTTGTTTTGATTCTATTTTTGTTATTTTGATTTTTTGACTCGAGATCACTCATTGTATGTCCGTGAACCAATTTTTTAAAAATATCTATCACGACTTGTATTATGACGTCTATAAAGCAGTCGGTGGTTCGCTCGAAGATGAAGCAGTTAATTGGCCGCTGTATCTCTCCAAACTTGCCAGTACAGGCATCAAAATTATGGTGCTGTTGGCAATTTTGGGCGTGGTCTATCGGTTAAGTTTATTGCTCATCAATTCTGCCCGTTTTATCGCCAAAGACAGTAAATACAGCCAATCGTTAAGGCTCATCGCACGATTAATGTGGTTGTTTTCAAGTTTGCTTGCGGTGATGAGTCAGCTTAATTTTGAACCTGAAACAGTCAAAGCCACTGCCAAAGCGGGTATTTGGTCAGTGATTTTTTATATGGCGTGGTACAACCTCGGTTATTTGATGCAAAAAATGCTCAAAAATTATGGACTAAACGCGTCGATTGAACAACTACTGCACAATTTGTTGTCCATGCTCATCATCGTATTGTGGATTGCCTCAGTGATGTCGCAGTTTGGTTTTGATATTGTGTCTGTGGTCGCAGGTCTTGGGATTGCGGGTATCGCAGTGGGTTTTGCCGCGCAAGCCACACTTGCCAACTTTATTGCCGGTATCACCATTTTGATTGAGCAGTCGTTTCAAGTCGGTGATTGGGTCAGCATCAATGAAAAAGAAGGTAAAGTGGTGCAAATCGCCCTGCGCACTACCCAAATTTTGACCCGTGATAATATCACTGTGATTTTCCCCAATTCAACGGTTGCTTCAGCCGAAGTCATTAATTTAACTGCCAAAAATCTGATTCGTTTTGATATTGAAGTGCGTATCGCGTTGGAAGCGGATATCGAAACTGCTCGCGCTATTATCCTTGATATTTTAGCCAACACCAAAGAGGTACTAGAGCGTCCTGCGCCCACAGCGACAGTGGATAAAATTGGCGATTTTGGGGTGTTTTTTATCGTGCGGTTTTGGGTCAATCCGCCACACGTGTCTCGAATGCCATTTATCAAAGAAAATCTACGCGAACAAATCAAAGTAGCACTCGATGATGCCGGCATTGCCACACCTTACCCTCATATGCAGCTTTTAATGCCAAGCGCAATGCCAAGCGAAGCAGCCCCATCGGTAAAAACTTCTCCATAATTTCAGACATTCTGTCATTTGTCCTTTGCTAATCATGCTAAAATACGCCATTAATCAACTTTGACTTTTTTTGGCAGTATTTATGACAGACAGCAATACAACGCCCGTCGGGCAAACTTTTCACATTGTCATCACTTGTGCCGATGGGCTAGAGATTCCCCTGCAAACTGAGCTGGCAAGCTTTGGTATAGATACACAAATTGAGCGCACGGGTCGGCTGATGGCGACATTGACGTTAGCGCAGATTTATCAAGTTTGTCTATGGTCTCGTGTGGCATCGCGGGTATTGTTACCACTGGGCAAAAAGAACATCAATCCCGAGTACGATATTGCAGAACAGCTCTATACCTTTGCCAAAACGGTCAAATGGACCCAGTTATTTGATTTGGAGCAGACCTTTGCGATTCGTTTGACCCTAGATAAGCGCGTACAAGCCAACCAGCAATTCACCATGCTGCGCGTTAAAGATGCGATTGCCGACCAATTTAACGAGCAGTTCGGTCGTCGCCCCAATGTCGATAAAAACCCCGATTTTGGCATTGTCGCTACTGTGGGTGACAAACAAGCTGAATTGTATCTAGACTTATCAGGGACCAGTTTGCACCGCCGTGGTTATCGTGCTGCGATGACTGAAGCGCCACTCAAAGAAAACTTGGCTGCTGCCCTACTCTATAGCGTGAATTTTCACACCACCCAATTTGACAGTATTGTCGACCCGATGTGCGGCTCAGGCACGCTGATTATCGAAGCCTTGCTGATGAGCGCAGATTATGCCGTAGGACTGGATAAAGCCGATAGCCAATTTGGGTTTTATGCATGGCAACATCATGATACTGCCCTTTGGGAGGCTATGGTGCAAGACGCGCAAACCCGTTTTCATCATCGCCTAAATGCCATGGCAAATGGCGAGATGCCCGCGGTATTTGCTTTTGATATGGACTCAGGCGCGGTTCGAGCCACGCATAAAAATTTAATCGCCGCAGGTTTGACGCCTATCATCAACCGTATTACCTTGCAGCAGCGCTCACTGGCGACCCTTAATTTGGCACTAGAAAAACAAGTCAATGGCTGGGTCAATCCCCTGTTTATCACCAACCCACCGTATGGTGAGCGTCTGGGTGAGGAAGAATTGATTAAACCCTTGTATCAAGGCTTGGGTAAAAAATTACAAGCCCTGTTTGCAGATAGCCCTGCCAAAGTGACTTTGGGTGTCCTCGCTGCCAAAGTTGAACAAGCCGACGTACTACCCCTTGCCGAGCCAAAAACCCTACGCTGTCACAATGGTGCTATCACCGTTTATTTTCGTTATGGTGAGCTGTTAAAGAGTAAAGATACACCGGTGATTACGCGCTTTGAAAAACGTGAAATTGCCGTAGAAGAAGGTCAAGATTTTATCAATCGACTACAAAAAAATCTTACCAATCTGCGCAAGCTTGCTCACAAACAAGCGGTGACCAATCTGCGGGTGTATGATGCCGACTTACCTGATTTTAAAGTAGCGGTGGATGTGTATGGCGAATTTGTGCATGTGCAAGAATATGCTGCCCCCAAATCAATTCCGTTGGAGACCGCCAAAAAACGCTTTAATCTAGCGCTGCATGGCGTGCGTGAAGCCTTGCAAGTGAACCGTGAGCAAGTGTTTATCAAAACCCGCGCCCGCCAATCCGGCAATGAGCAGTATGAGAAAAAAGCCAATTCGGGTAAGTTCCATGTAGTCAGCGAGCCAACCGCCAACAACCAACGGGCGTATTTTTTGGTGAACTTTAGCGATTATTTGGATACGGGGTTGTTCCTTGACCATCGCAGCATCCGAAAGATTATTGCAGAAAACGCACGCGGTAAAACGGTGCTTAATCTGTTTGCTTATACTTGTACTGCCAGTGTACATGCGGCATTGGGCGGGGCAAAAGCGGTGACATCGGTGGATTTATCACAAAACTATCTGGATTGGGGACGCAAAAATTTTGCCCTAAACGGCTTGCCAGATTTGCCAAGCTACCAATTTATTGCCCAAGATATTTTTGAATGGATTAAAAGCAACACTGAGCAGTACGATGTGATTTTTATCGATCCGCCGACTTTTTCTAACTCCAAGAAATTTCAAGGTACTTTTGATGTGCAGCGCGACCACGTACCACTCATCAACCGTGCCATGAATCGCTTATCCTCTGAAGGCGTGTTGTATTTTTCCAATAACTTTACCAAATTTGTGCTAGATGACGAAATCAACAACCGTTACCACGTTGAAGAAATGACCAACCAAACCATCGGCTTTGATTTTGATAGTAAACGCCCTATTCACCAGTCGTGGGCGATTCGCCACAAATAATTTGTCAATAAAAAAGCGATGACTCGTGTTAGCCATCGCTTTTTTTGATGAGTTGGTTATTTTGCCATAGTCTTGGTTTCAATCACGCTATCAAGCTTATACAGGTTGCCATAGCCTTTGGTATCGGTGGGCGGTGTGCGATAGCGAGTCAAGCGTAAAACCCGCTGTGCGCTTTCATCATGACGATAATTGATGATAGGCGCATCGAGAAGATACCATTGACCCACCGCTGTCTTTAATCCCTGAGCGTCATAATTGATGTCACGCACTTCTAGGCACTTTCTATCGGTCACGTTGTCGCAATACTGCCATTTGGGTTTGACTTCCAAAAATACGGTTTCCCCTTTGCCGTATTTTACTTCAGGCTTTAATATGCCATCCCAAATTAACGCACTGCCGTCTGCCAGAGTTTGTTGCAACATTGCATGTGTTTGCCAACTCATAATCATAACTGAGAGTTGACTTTGGCTTTGCATTTGCTTAGCCAACCAAGTTTCACTTTGTTGTAGAGAGCCGCAACCCATCAAGGTAGTCACCGCATTGGTGCTTGCCTGTAGTTTGTCCCCTTGTAACCTATAGCCACTCGATAATTGATTACAGCCTACACTGTAACTCATTCGATTTTGGGTGAAATCAAGTGTTACCTTGTGGTTATCAATTTGCGGCTTCAAATAATCCGATGGCGGTGGATTGGTACTGTTGGGATAAGCATTCACGCCGGACAGTTGCCAATGATAACTTTGCAAATCATCCACAGTGGGTGCTTTACCAATAAATATCGCAGGCTGGGCATCAGGCAATCTTTCAATAGGTGCTGATAGGTTAGTATTCACCGTTTGGCAACCTGTCAGGGCAAGCATGAGCAATGCGCTCGTTTTAAAGCCACCTTTAACCACTCGATTGTTTATCATTCTTTATATCCATTATTAGACCATTAATTGAAGTTTAGCCAAATATTTTTGGTTATTCAGCATCCGTTCTGTAAATTTAGTTTAGTACCTTTAAATTCAATTTAGTATCCTTAAAAGAAGATTTGACATAAAAAAACCCAGTCAAGCGACTAGGTTTTTGATTTCAAACTTAACATAAACGGTTATTTATTCGGTTGTGGCGTGGTGCGCAAATAAGGCTTAATTTCTTTATGACCTTTTGGGAATTTCGCGGCGATTTCTTCATTTTTGACGCTTGGCGGGATAATCACATCGTCCCCATCTTGCCACTCAACTGGCGTTGCAATGCCATAATTATCTGACAATTGCAAGGCATCAATCACCCGTAAAATTTCATTGAAGTTACGACCTACGGCAGCTGGGTAAGTGAAAGTTAACCGCAGTTTATGCTGTGGATCGATAATGAATACACTACGAACCGTGTGCGTGGTTGACGCATTTGGGTGAATCATGTCGTAAGCTTCCGATACTTTTTTGTCCGCGTCTGCAATGATGGGGAAATTCACCTCGCAACCTTGGGTTTCTGAGATATCGCCCGCCCAAGTTTTATGGTCTTCTACGCTATCGACTGATAATGCGATCGGTTTGACATGGCGTTTTTTGAATTCATCACCCAATGATGCCGTGCGTCCTAACTCCGTGGTGCAAACTGGGGTAAAGTCTGCCGGATGTGAGAATAAAACCACCCAGTTATCACCTTGCCAATCGTAAAAATTGATATTGCCTTCGGTGGTTTGTGCGTCAAAATTTGGTGCCGTGTCGCCAATTCGTAATTGTGCCATCGCTGACTCCTTATGATTTAATTTGATTAATAATATGTGGTTATTGTTTGATATCGGTCTATCACAGAGACTCAGCAAAATTTTAACAGATTTTAAATTCATCAATAATGACTTTTTGCGAATCTTTGTTTCTAAAAAGTCATAAGCGCGCTACGAGTGACTGTTTTATAGTGGAGGTTTTAATCAAATTCCGCAGTCTTTAAAAACTGCGCGACCACGTTAAACTGCCCAGCGGTGGTATCTTCTTCATACATGGCTTGGCGAAACGCATTGGAATTGGCAATGCCTGAGGTATACCAAGCAATATGTTTACGAGCAATACGACATCCCGAGTATTCGCCATAAAACGCATAAATCTCTTGCAAATGGCTTAATACAATCTCTTTTAACTCATCCATCGTTGGACTGGGCAGGATTTCACCGGTCTCTAGGTAATGCGCAATGTCGCGAAAAATCCAAGGCTGCCCTTGCCCTGCCCGCCCAATCATAATGCCATCGGCGCCTGTTTGCTCGTATACTTGTTTGGCTTTTTGCGGGCTGTCGATATCCCCATTGACGATAACAGGAATGGTGAGAAGATTTTTGACTTCTTTAATTAACTCATAGCGAGCGCGGCCTAGATATTTATCTTCGCGGGTACGTCCATGTATTACAATCATGGCGATACCTGCCTCTTCTGCCATTTGTGCGACACGTAAAATATTTTCTTCACCATTGGCATAGCCTAGACGGGTTTTTAGCGTGACTGGCACATCCACGGCATTGACCGTGGCATCCAATAGTCGCTTGACCAAATCTTCATCTTTGAGTAGCGCTGAACCAGCAAGCTTTTTGCATACTTTTTTTGCCGGGCAACCCATATTGATATCGACAATTTGCGCCCCATTGGCAACTTGATAGCGAGCGGCTTCGGCGATTTTTTCTGGGTCTGAACCAGCGATTTGCGCAGAAATAGGCGCGATTTCGCCATCAAAATTGGCACGATACAGTGTTTTGTGATGGGCAAACAAAGTGGCATCAGAGGTCATCATCTCCGACACGGCATGCCCTGCGCCAAAGGACTTAGCCAGCATGCGAAAAGGCTTATCAGTGACCCCTGCCATCGGGGCAACGATGATGCGGTTGGCGATGCTCTGGTCGCCGATATTGAGGGGAGTGAGCAATGGATGGTTGGACATAAATAAAAAAGCATGATGCGCTCAAAAACGGGGAAACATTATAACTTTTATCACTCGTGCTTTGGCTAAAAATATCACCCTGTTAGTAAAATTCCCCCATTTCGCCCTCTTTTAAACAATTGGGTAATTTTTTATATCATTTTTTTACGATTTTTTACTTGTTTGTCATATAGACTTAACCCAATAGAAGTTTAATAGTGTCATACTCATCAATTTGTTAGACCTAGATTTAGACATAGAAATGGGCATAAACATATGTTAAAACAGCTTAAACTTTGGTATCGAGGCGGTAAGCATGTCAATGGTGAAGTGATTTATCAGCTGCCCCATTGGTCTGCTAGGTTAGTCCGTCGCACGGTTGATTTTGTTTCGCTTGAATGGAAGTGGTTATTGGTATTTTTATGCCTAATCATGATAATTCTTATTATCGCTATTTGATTTGTCGATATTTTACCCATTTAGCCATGCCAATTTGGGCAATGTATGGCAGGTAAAGATATTGTATATAAAGCCGCTGACAAGTCACTATGTTTTACCATGACAAATAGTTGAGATTTTAGTATACTATCTTGTTTATTTGACACGCTTATACGACCGCTATGACCCAAATTCCTGTCATTCAAAACCCAGAAATGGTCAATCCCCAAGACCTTACCGCAAAAACCAATTTACTTGGCATGAGTAAGGCTGAGCTTGGACAATTTTTTGCCAATCTAGGCGAAAAACCGTTTCGTGCCACCCAAGTGATGAAGTGGATTTATCAATTGGGCGTGACCGATTTTTATCAAATGACGAATTTGTCCAAAAAACTACAAGAAACATTGGATGAAGTGGCAACTGTCACCCCACCTACTGTCAAGTTTAAACAATTTAGCGAAGATGGCACCCGCAAATGGGTGTTTGAAGTAGCAGGTGGCTCGCTGGTGGAAACTGTACTCATCCCTGCTGACGATAACAAACAGTTTGGACGTAAAACCTTGTGTATTTCCTCACAAGTCGGCTGTGCGCTTGACTGCTCGTTTTGTAGCACCGGTAAACAAGGCTTTGAGCGGGACTTATCCCCTAGCGAAATTATCGGACAGCTGTGGGTGGCCAACCAGTCTTATATGGAAAATGTGCCTGTCACTGAACGTGAAAATCGGGTTACCAATGTGGTGATGATGGGCATGGGTGAACCGCTGTTAAATTATGAGCCTGTGGTAGCCAGTATGTCATTGATGCTCGATGATTTTGGTTTTGGATTATCCAAACGCCGCGTCACCCTATCAACATCGGGCATCGTGCCAAAGATGTATGAGCTCGCCAAAGACATTGATGTGGCACTTGCCATCAGCCTACATGCACCCAATGACGAACTGCGTAACGAACTGGTACCCATCAATAAAAAATATCCACTCAAAGAGCTGATAGCCGCCGCTAAATCTTATGTATATGACGAAAACCCCCGTCATAAAAAGCACGTCACCATTGAATATGTGATGTTAAAAGACGTCAATGATACTGATGAACACGCCTGCCAGCTGGTCAATCTGCTCAAAGATTTGCCTTGCAAAATTAATTTGATTCCGTTTAATCCGTTCCCGCATGCGCCTTACGGACGCTCTAGTAACAATCGTATTCATGCGTTTAGCAATATCTTGAACCAAGCAGGCTTTGTCTGTACCATTCGCCAAACCCGTGGCGATGACATTGATGCGGCATGTGGACAACTGGTCGGACAAGTCACCGATAAGACCCGCCGTGCAAAACAATGGCAAGAAAAAGTGTCTAAAACATTACAATCTAAAGCGTCTCATTAAATCTTTTATCATTATAATAGTTTGGCGTGGTAAAGGCACAAGTTAGCCTTATCGGTTGGTGTTATCAAGGTTTTTTTGCTATAGTAATAGCCATTTTTAATTATAGGCTTGTTTTTGCTATTGGGTTTTATCGACAATTAAAAATCGTTATCTACTGTCAAAATTTTTAATTATTTAATTTAGTTCATTTGATTATGAGTAAGTTTGTTATGCCACCATGTCACTCACGTCAAAGTCATTTATACCACAGCCAACCTGCTATTTTGTGTCAATTACACGACAACCATATAGACGACGATAAAATGCCGGGCAAATCAAATTTTTTATCGAAGGTTTTTGCCGCAGGCATGATTGGCCTTTCAAGCCTTACCCTTTGCCTAACCGGTTGTACCACTACCCGACAAGTCACCACGCAGACAGTCACCACGAGTGACCCAAGTCGTTGGGAAAAAAACCCAGAAGAAATCGCTAGGATTCGCACCGCGATTGCCGCTGAGTATATTCGTAGTGGAAAATTAGACGATGCCAAACGACAGTTAGAAAGTGCATTAAAGTCTTATCCAAAGTCAGCAGAAGCCAATGATATGATGGGTGTGTTGCTGCAGCAAGAAGGCAGCCCGCGCAATATGCAAAAAGCCGAAGCTTATTTTAAAAATGCCATTGCACTCAATCCTGACTTTAGTCAAGCAAACAACAATTATGGCGTCTATCTCGCCCAACTCAGTCGTAACCAAGAAGCGATTGCGCAGTTTCAAATTGCGGGTTCTGCGTTAGGGTATGACGGTCGTGCCAGTGCGTTAGAGAATTTAGGGCGTACGGCATTAAAGGTAAAAAACAAACCGCTGGCGGTACAGTCATTTATCAAAGCGCTCGATGCCAATCGCCAAAGCATCGTCGCACGTACAGAGCTTATTGATATTTTATTGGCTGATGGCAAATTTTTGGAGGCGCAGGCGCTGTATAATGATTTGGTTAAAATTATTGGTCAATCCAACCTTGACCCGCGCACTTTATCGCAAGGGATTAGGCTTGCCAAACTTGCGAACAATCCCATAGAAGTGCAAAAATTAGCGCAGCAGCTTTTGGATCGCTATCCACTTAGCGATGAAGCAAAGCAGATTCGTTCTGGACTTTTAACCCCAACGTCAACTTGGAAATAAGATGGAAAACAGCAATAACACCGACAATCAACAAAACTCTACCCCTGTTCATGACACAACCCAGCTTTTGGGTCAGCGTTTTAAACAAGCCCGTGAGAAAAAAGGCTTATCGATTGACGATGTGGCTGCCAAAACTTTCATTTTAAAAAGCCATCTTCGGGCGCTTGAAGCCAATGATTTTGACGCATTACCACAGCCTACCTTTGCGCGCGGTTTTGCCACTACCTATGGGCGTTTTTTGGGTTTGGATAAAAATCTGGTCGCGCAAAGTTTTGATGCCCAGTACCCCGCTACCCTCAAACAAAAATATGCCACGGTCATCAATGCCCCGATGCAGCCGATGGGTACGCTTAATCGTGAAGCGCGTCCCAGTGTGCGTATTAACCCTTTTGTCATTGGTGGGATTTTATTGGTATTGGGGCTTGCGATTTTTATTTTTAATAAAGTTAGCAAAGCACATAATGACTCGGTTGACCAAGCGCCCGCTAGCGCTGTTGTCAGTATGCCAACCCAAGACCAAGTCAGCGGTGCGTCGCTTAACAATGCAGGCTCAGCGATTGTGACAAACACAGTAACTGCTAGTGGGTTACCCGCCACCGGATCTGCCATTACTGGTGTCGCGGTGAGTGCTGATAACGCCAGTGGTACAGCAGCGACAGGACAAGCTGGTGCCAAAGCTTCGATTGACATTTTTGTGAAAGACACCACCAAAATCACCATTGTCGATGCGACAGGCAATACGATTTTAGATGGCGAGCAAGCACGCGGTAGTTACCAATTGACAGGTCAAGCACCGTTTCAAGTCAATATCGACAAAGCCAGCAACGTGAGCTTGGATTTGAACAAACAACCGATTAAATTAAGCAATTATGCCCAAAACGATAAAGCCAATTTTACGTTAAAACCTTAACGGCTTATCACTTTAAAAATACGCTAAATCATTCGTTATAATAGTTATAATAATAGGAACGCCTATGTCAGCGCATAACCCCATCAAACGTAAACTCACCAAAAAAATCTACGTCGGTAATGTCGCAGTAGGCGGTGACACCCCCATTAGTGTGCAAAGTATGACTAATACTGATACCTGTGATGTCGATGCCACTGTGGCACAGATTCAGCGCTGTGTCGATGCCGGTGCTGACCTGATGCGCGTCTCCACGCCAACGATGGAAAGTGTAAAAGCCTTTGCTGAAATCAAAAGACAAGTCGCTGTGCCCCTGGTAGCAGACGTTCATTTTGATTATAAAATTGCACTGGCGGTGGCTGATGCGGGTGCAGACTGCTTACGTATCAACCCAGGTAATATCGGCAATGAACAAAAGGTGCGTGAAGTGATTGCCGCCGCCAAACATCATGGTATCAGTATGCGCATTGGCGTAAACGCGGGGTCGCTAGAAAAAGACATCCAAAAAAAATATGGCGAACCTACAGGTGAGGCCATGCTTGAGTCGGCGATGCGCCATATTGATATTTTAGATCGTAATAACTTTGACCAATTTAAAATCTCAGTCAAAGCCAGTAATGTGTTTTTGACCATGGATGCGTATCGGTTGATTTCTGCACAAGTTGACAATCCCTTGCATCTAGGTGTGACAGAAGCGGGGGTGTACCGCACCGGTACCGTTAAGTCTGCCATTGCCTTAGGCGGACTACTGCTAGAAGGTATTGGCGATACCATGCGTATTTCGCTAGCTGCTGAGCCAGAAGAAGAAATTAAAATCGGTTTTGATATCCTAAAATCACTGGGTATCCGTAGTAATGGGGTGAATTTTATCGCCTGCCCCAGCTGCTCACGCCAAGAGTTTGATGTGATTCGGGTGATGATGGACTTAGAAAAACGCCTAGAGGATATCCGTGAACCAATGGATGTATCGGTGATTGGCTGTAAAGTCAATGGTCCAGGGGAAGCCAAAGAATCGGATATCGGCGTGGTGGGTGCCAGTCCAAATAGCCTAGTATATAAAAATGGGGAAAAATCACATTTGATTGATACCACCAAGCTTGCTGACGAGATTGAAGCCATGGTCCGTCAAAAAGTGGCTGAGCGTGAAGCCCAGCGCGCCAATGAAATTTTACGGGTTAAATAATTTTTGTATCGTTTATTTTTTAGTTTGCATTCTTGGGAAATTGACCATGTTAAAATCCATTAAAGGTTTTAATGATATCTTACATATTGAGACAGAATCTACGCGCCCATCGAGCGAATGGCGCCAACTTGAAAGCAGCCTTATCGATGTGCTCAATCAATTTGGCTTTGAGCAAATTCGCCTCCCAATCGTTGAAGAAACCCAGCTATTTGCCCGGGCGATTGGCGATGCCACTGACATTGTCGAAAAGGAAATGTATAGCTTTTATGACAAATCCAACCCACCTACCGCATTGACACTACGCCCTGAAGGCACGGCAGGCGCGGTACGTGCCGTGGTGGAGCATAACTTATTGCGGGGTGATAATCCAAAACTTTGGTATATTGGTCCTATGTTTCGCTATGAACAACCGCAAAAAGGCCGTTATCGTCAGTTTCACCAATTAGGGGTTGAGAGTTTTGGCAGTGAATTGGCGGATGCTGATGCTGAGCTCATTATCATGACCTACCAAATGTGGCAAAAATTGGGCATTTTAGACGTGGTGCAACTTGAGATTAATAGCTTGGGCGAGATAGACGAACGACTGGCGTATCGCCAAGCCTTGGTGGATTTTTTAACCGATAAAAAATCTCAATTGGATGAAGATAGTCAGCGCCGCTTAACCACCAACCCACTACGTATTTTGGATAGTAAAGATAAAAACACCCAACAAATTTTAGAGAACGCCCCAAAGCTTGCTGACTTTTTGGGGGCAGCAAGCCAGCAGCATTTTGAAGCCTTACAACATTATCTTAAAGCAGTCGGCATCAATTTTGTGATTAATCCAAAACTGGTACGCGGTTTAGATTATTACAATAAAACCGTATTTGAATGGACGACTGACCAGCTAGGTAGCCAAGCCACGGTATGTGCTGGGGGGCGTTATGATGGGCTTATTGGACAAATCAAAGCCATTGGCAGTGATAAACCAGCCGCTTCCGAGCCGGCAGTAGGTTTTGCCATGGGGCTTGAGCGTTTGTTGTTACTCATGCAAAAGGTGCATCCGTTTGAGGCAACACCTGCCTGTGATGTATTTGTGGTCGCCCATCCTGATGTTTACACCGATGCCATCAAATTTGCCCATGAGCTACGTACACGACGCTCAAATCTTCGCGTGAAAATGGCAAGTGCCACGAGTTTAAAAGCGCAAATGAAAAAAGCCGACAAATCAGGTGCGCACTTGTCAGTGATTATCGCGCAAGATGAAGTCGCTAACCAGCAAATTACCATCAAAAAAATGGCAACCGGTGACCAAATTACGGTCGCGAGTGACACACTCTTTAGCGAAAATCCAGATTTTATCTAATCTATCTGATTGAGCCAAATTTGATGGTTAACTTATATCAGTAATTTTTTGAAAGGCTTTATGTAATGGTTAAAGACGTACAACCTAAGCTAGTGAATGATGAACAGCAATCCTTAGGCGCGCTTAAACAATATGGTGGCTATATTGTATCCGCCATTATGTTGGTATTAGCGGGCTATTTTGGCTGGAGTTACTGGCAAAAGCATGGCGGCAATATAGATACCGCAGCGGCGAACGATTTTGCCAAAATTCAAAGCGACCAAAACAACATTGAGACCCTAACCACCCAAGCTGCCACCGATACCAAAGCACAAGCGCAACTGACTACGGCGCAAACCAATTTGGACAAAGATTTGAGCGAATTTGTGGCTAAACATGATAATTCGGTTTATACATGGCAAGCCTTGATGCTGCAAGCCAAACAGCAAACCGATAAAAATGATCTAAAAGCGGCGGCGGCAACGCTACAAAAAGCATCTCAGTTAACGCTGAAGGATGATGGGCTAAAAGCCATTGCCATTTTGCGCCAAGCACAAGTGCTATTGTCAGACAATCAAGCGGATGCGGCACAAAAACGCTTACAAAGCCCCTTACCTGCTGCCTTTGAAGCCAGTAAACTTGAGATTTTGGGGGACATTGCCAACCAACAAGGTGATAAAAAAGCGGCGGCTACTCATTACCAAAAGGCTTGGCAATTGATTGAACAACGTAATCAAAACAACCCAAACCCCCAAGACCGTGCATTGCTACGTATCAAAATGGAAAGCCTAGGCTTAAGCGTCAAACAACCTGATTTAACTGGGGGCGTACTCGCTAAGCCTACCCAAGCTGAAAAAACTGCCCCTGCTGCAGCAATCGCATCTGCGCCCGCAGTTGCGTCAAGCACAAAATAGGCACACATAGCTAAAAAATAGGCAAAAAATCTTAACCTGACAAAACTCTTAAATGGCAATATTTAAATTTCACCGTACGTTACGAGATAAACAATGACGACCATAACAACAACAAAATCGACACCCTTATCGACAAACTTAATGAAACCTGCCGTATTTGCAACCGCCTTGGTGGTAGCGATGACCCTGACAGGTTGTGACAAGTTTAAAAAATCTGACAATGTCCATAAACCTGCCGCACTTGTGAAACTCGCTAGCAGTCAAAATGTGATTTCCCCACTGTTTAGTCAAGGCAGTAATACAAAAGTTAGCAAACGCTTTGGCAGTTTGCGCAATAAAACCACCATCAGCCAGCAACCTACCGCCTTTCGCGTGGCGTATGACAACAATGGCTATGTGAATGCGTTAGCAGACGGTAGCGTGCAAGCGTTTGATGGGCAAGGCAAAGTGCTTTGGAGTACCAAACTCAAACAAGGCTTAATGTCAGGGGTGGCGCTAGATGAACAATCTCGCGTAGCCGTGGTTAGTGACAGCAAAGGGGTCATCATTGCGTTAGACAGAATGACTGGCAAAGTTATTTGGCAAACGCCTTTAGACACCGTAACCCTATCCCCTGCCCTAATCAGCCAAAACCGTGTCATTACCCTTGGCAATGATGGTAAAATTAGTGCGCTGTCGCTAGAGTCTGGCGCGCCTATTTGGACTTTTAACACCCAAAATCCAAATTTAAGCGTTCGCGGTAGTGCCACGCCGATTTTATTCAATCGCAATACGGTACTGGTGTCGACAGCCGATGGTCGTATCCATGCCTTAAATATCGATAATGGCGTACCTATTTGGTCAAAACGTTTTGGTATTAGCAAAGGCAGTAGTGATATCGAAAAAATTTCTGATGTGGATGCCACCCCCGTACTAGATGGCAATATGCTGTACGTTGTGTCTTATAGCGGTCAGTTAGTCGCTGCCGATATGGCTTCACAGCAGCTAAGTTTTGTCAAAGAGTTGGCGAGCCTAAAATCAGTCGGCACAGATGATAGTCAAGTTTACGCCACTTCGCTTGATGGCGAATTGGTAGCGATGGATAAAATGACAGGCACGGTTAATTGGCAAACCGATAATTTGTCTTATCGTGGTTTGAGTAACGCGGTGAGTATCGGCAACTACGTGGTGGTTGGTGATGCTATGGGTTATTTGCATGTGTATGACCGCACCTCAGGGGCACTGGTTGACAGAAAACAAGCCAAATCCGACGTGGCGGTATTACAGTTTATCAATAACCGTTTGATTGCCCAAAGCGCAAATGGCGCACTTAGTGTTTGGCAAGTAAATCGTTAATTGTTAAACTGTTTACGCATTTAGCAGTTTTGGTGATTGGGTTAGCAGCCCAGACTGATAAAAGTGTGAGTTTAAATGACAACCCAGCATTGCAGCGCGATGTTGGGTTTGTTAAGTTATAGAAATAATGAATTTTTCAAGCGTGTTTAAAATCTTGCTTGTTGAAAATCTTGCTTTTTGAAAATTTTGGAAATTAAATTTATGAAACCAGTTGTTGCCTTGATTGGCCGTCCGAACGTTGGCAAGTCCACCCTATTTAATCAGTTGACCCGCAGTCGTCAAGCCTTGGTTGCTGATTTGGCAGGTCTTACCCGCGACCGTCAATATGGCGACGCAACCTTTGAAGAAAAATCCTTTATCGTCATCGATACCGGTGGTATTGGCGAAGTGGATGAAGGTGACGGCACCATTGATGATTATATGTCGCACCAATCGCATACCGCTATCCATGAAGCAGATATCATTGTGTTTGTGGTTGATAGCCGCGTGGGTATCACGGGCGCTGATGAAGTTATTGCCAAACAACTTCATACCCTTGGCAAGCCCGTGTTTTTAGCCGCCAATAAAATGGATGGCGTCCATGAAGCGGCGATTCATGAATTTTATGCGTTAGGTTTTGGTGAACCATTTCCCATGGCAGCCAGTCACGGACGTGGGGTGGGCAATTTATTAGAAGCCGTCACTGCTAATATGCCCACCGATGACCAAGAAGAACAAGCACCTGATGGCTTACGTATCGCCATCATTGGCAGACCCAACGTCGGCAAATCTACGCTTGTCAATCGCTTGCTCGGTGAAGAACGCGTGGTGGTTTTTGATATGCCAGGTACCACGCGCGATAGTATCTATATACCCTACGAGCGTGACAACAGACATTATGTGTTGATTGATACCGCGGGCGTGCGTCGCCGTGGACGTATTGATGAAAAAGTTGAAAAATTTTCTGTGGTAAAAACCTTGCAAGCCATCAAAGATGCCCATGTGGTCATCGTGGTCATTGATGCGCAAGAAGGCATTACCGATCAGGATTTGAACTTGTTGGGCTACGCCTTAGAAGCAGGTCGCGCGATGGTACTTGCCATTAATAAATGGGATGGGCTTGACCAAGACCAAAAGAATTTTGTCAAAATTGAAATGGATCGACGTTTTAACTTTATCCCTTATGTAAAGGTTCATTTAATCTCGGCGCTTCATGGGACGGGCGTTGGCAATCTTTACCCATCGATTCACCGTGCCTATGATGCTGCGATGTTTGATATTTCCACCAGTCGATTAACCCAAATTCTGCAAGATGCGGTTACTGCACACCAGCCCCCTATGGTAGGCGGGCGACGTATTAAACTTCGCTTTGCGCATTTGGGCGGTCATAATCCACCGATTATTGTGATTCATGGCAATCAGACCAGCCAAGTGCCAAACAGTTATCGTCGCTATCTAGAAAACGAATTTCGCAAGGTATTCAAGCTTGAAGGTACCCCGATTCGGGTTGAGTTTAAACAAAACGCCAACCCTTACGCAGGTCGCACTAATACCATGACGGATGCGCAAAAAGAACGTAAACGTCGAGAGGTACAAAAATTCAAAAAACGCGGCAAAAAACGTTAAGGTGATGTTAATTGGCGTTTTAAGGGATGAGTGAATGGTACAGAAGACTTTAGGTTATCAAATTGGGTTAAAGCGTATCGTTGCGATACCCTTTTTATTGGTTTTATTTATTTGCCTTGCGATTTATACCTTAGTCGACTTGACCCAAACGGTACAATATGAAATCAAACAGGCCAGTAAGATTAATTATCTACTTGCCCAGTCTACTGCAAGTAATCCTAACGGTGTGACAACCGCTAGCATTGACACACTATTAAGCGAGATGCCGCAGTACGAAAGCATTGTTTTTTTTCCATTTGATCAGCAGCAGCATCCGACCACCCATCCGATTAAAGTCACAGAGGTTTTTTTTGAGCGCTATTACGGATTGAGTGAACCTGTTAAAATTAATTTATTGACATTCAAGCCCCATCAAGACAACACGAAAGTAGAGCAGCTGATTGGTTATAGCAATATCACCCTTGACCTACAAACCATTCGCCAGCAATGGTTTTGGCAACATTTGCCGTTAGTACTGGTGTTATCATTTATTGCGCTGTTCAATTTGTGGTTTGTGTTGCAAAAGGTGCAAAATTTAACCCATCGCTTACCAAAACTTGAAAATTTAAGCCATCACATTTTGCAAGATGAATTTTTAGCGGCAGAGGCGTATAAGCTGCCAAAAAGTAATGAGGCTTGGGTATTTGAAAAAGCTTTGGTGTATTTGCTCAACAAGCGCAAGGCGCAAATTGCCCAAATCAACACTCTGCGCCAAGAAAAAAATGACCTTGAAGAAACCCAAATTAAGCAGCTTCAGCATAATTCAAAATTTGAAAATATTTTGATTCATGAGTTCAAATCCTCTGTAAGTCGTATCGAATCGGGTCTACAGCTGTTACACAATCAATATATCAGCGCTGAGCAAAAGGATGCCGTTGAAATTATTAGTTTGGGCAAAGATGATTTAAATGCTAAGCTTGATCAAATCATCCAAATTAACCGTATCGATAAAGGTCAAACAGGGGTCAGCGCCTACCAATTTAGTCCAACGGGGTTAATTACCCAAATTGTCAATGATTATCAGCCTGTGGCTGCCGAGAAAAATATTACGTTAAAGGCAAAGCCCTATCATGCCGACTATGTCCTAGAAGGCGATGTTCAAAAAATCACCCTAATTATCAGTTCATTGGTAGAAAATGCGATTAAATTTACCGATAAAGGCAGCATAACAATCACCTCGCAGTTGCAACATTTACAAACGCAAGTACGATGGACGCTGCAGATTGAAGACACCGGCATAGGCATTGCAAAGGAATATTTAGAGCTAATTTTTGAACCTTTTTTCCAAATTAATCCTGAAGTAAAACATTCCTCATCAACTAATTCTGCAGGATTATTTTTGGTGAAAAAACTCTTAGCACTGATGAAAGGCAGCATCACAGTTACTAGCGAACCTGATGTGGGTAGCAATTTTCAGGTATCGTTATTGCTAAAAGATTGGAAACACAACTATGAACGCAATTTATTGCTAAATAAACATATTGTCGTTTGGTATCACTATGAGGATTTATTCGAAACGGCCAAACGCATGGAAAATGCGGGTGCTAAAGTTGAGACGTTTACCAGTAGCGAACTTCTTGAAGATTATTTGTTATTTCATACGGTGGATGCGCTATTTATCTCCCGAAATATTGATTATCAAGCGATGTTAGACTTCGTCAGCAAATTTCGTGAGCGTGAAAATAAAGCCAGGGTCACCATTATTTGTGTTTATGACACCAAAGCGTTAAATCCGCATACCATTGAATTACTAAAAATAGCTGGGGTGGATTATTTTGTCAAAAAAGAAGTCATAGACGAGCGACTCGATCAATATATCAAAGAGTTGTCCAATATATTGAGTTAAATTTTGAGTTAAAAAAACCCTTCGTTTCATTTGAAGGGTTTTTTTTGTGATTTTTCTTTGTAATTTAGAATAAACCTTTAAAGAACAGTACGATGTGTTGCCACATACGTTTAAAAATTCCAGCTTCTTGAACTTGGGTTTCCGCGACCAATGGGACAGACGCCACAGGTTTGCCATTGAGCATAGCCACCAGTTTACCCACTTCTTGACCTTGCGCTAACGGCGCTTTAACATCGGCTGGCAAATTGACCACAGTACTGATTTTTTCTTGATCCAGTTTTGGCACTAGTACTTGTAAATTGCCTTTGCTGACGACGTTGACTTTATCGACAGCACCGAAGTTGACTGGCACGCTGCCGTAGCTTTTTTGGGCAGGGGCGGCAATTTTAGTAGCAAAGTTACTAAATCCCCAGTTGAGTAAGTTGCGCGATTGGTCTGCGCGCTCTTGAGCGCTTTTAGTACCCATAATCACTGAAATCAGACGCATATCACCGCGTTTACTCGATGCTACTAGGCAGTAACCTGCTTCGTCGGTATGTCCTGTTTTTAGGCCGTCTACCGTTGGATCAGTGAACAACAGCGCATTGCGGTTGCCCTGGGTGATGCCGTTATAAGTAAATTGTTTTTGGCTATAGATGGGATAATACTTTTTGCTGTTTTTAATAATGGCTTGAGCGAGTTTCGCCAAATCTTCGGCAGATGCTTGATGGCCTTCTTGTGGCATACCGGTCGCATTCATAAAATGGGTATGGGTCATGCCAATTTTTTTGGCTTCTTCATTCATCAAATCTGCAAACGTGGTTTCGCTACCGCCAATGTGCTGTGCCATCGCTTTTGACGCATCATTACCCGATTGGATAATGATACCTTTTAACATATCAATCACAGGGGCGGTTGTGTTAACAGGAACATACATACAAGACTCTTCACTTGAGCCTTTACACCACGCTTCAGGAGTCATGAGGATGGGTTCGTTTTCTTTTAATGCCCCTGATAGCAGCCGCTGCTCAATGATATAACTGGTCATCATCTTGGTCAATGATGCGGGTGGGAATGGCTGCGCGGCATTTTTTTGAGCCAATACCGTACCCGTATCATAATCAATTAGGATAAAAGCAGAATTGTCTAGTTCAGGCTGTTGTATGGCGGCATTTGCCTGTACAGTTGTGGCAAAAAAACTGGCGGCGACAAAAGTGCCGACCATCAGACGTTGGGTATATTGCGGTATTACGATTGCTTTCATCTCACTCACTCTTGGCTCAAATCAAATGCGACCTGTTTGCTTGGACGCTTGGTAAAACAAATTGCCTATATTAGCAAAAAAAATCATGATTCAACACTGTATTCGGTCTAAAAATCAACGATTTATCATAATTGACTTCCTCCCCTCCCTAAAGTGAGGGGATTCCTTCTACAAGACGGTTAAGCCCAACCGCAAGAATGTTCTTACTGGCGTTAATATCTCTATCATGCCGTGTGCCACACTTTACACAAGTCCATTCTCTTATTCGCAAACCTGCTCTACCTTTCGGACTACTGGACATATCGCCACAGCACGAGCAAGTTTGGGTAGTGTATTTCTCATTTACGATTTCAAAACGGCAACCTGCGTTCTCGCATTTGTAAGTCAGTTGTCGTTTCATTTCAAACCAACCTGCATCATAGACGCTTTTGGCTAGTTTGCCTTTTTTACTGTTAAATTGGGTAGTTCTAACGTCACCTACC
>NZ_DAMAAE010000016.1:0-25445 GCF_031986685.1 Moraxella sp. CTOTU47915 | reverse complement strand
AATTGATTATGTAGCTTATCCTAGCATATTTTTTAATCGTGAACAGGTTCTTAAATAAAATACCTTTCGTAGCTGCCTCACCTGTTGCGACCATGATAGACATTGGCGTTGCGAGACCTAATGCACATGGACAAGCAATAATCATCACCGCCACCGCATTAATAAGACCATAAATCCAGCCTTGTTCACCACCAAACAATCCCCAGCCAAACAATGTCAGTAAGGCTATACCAACGACGGCAATAACGAATTTACCTGCAATGACATCTGCCATGCGTTGCATAGGGGCTTTGGAGTGCTGAGCATTTGCGACCAATTCCACAATTTGAGAGAGCATGGTATCAGCTCCAATGCGTTGAGAAACCATCACCAATGAGCCATTGGTATTTAAGGTTGCCCCAATTAAGGCATCTCCCACTTTTTTATTAACAGGGACGGGTTCACCTGTCAGCATTGATTCATCTACACTGCTGTTACCTTCAATGACTAGCCCATCAACGGGGATTTTTTCACCTGGTCGAACTCGCAGTTTATCGCCAACCTGCACTTGGTTGATATCAATATCTTCTTCTTGACCATTATCTAAAATTCGTCGAGCTTGTTTGGGTGCAAGATTCATTAGCGATTTAATAGCTGATGACGTTTGCGAACGTGCTTTAAGCTCTAAAATTTGACCTAGTAAAGTTAGCGATACAATAATATCTGCCGCCTCGAAATACACAGATACTCTTCCCATACTGGTAAAAGAAGCAGGAAAAATTTGCGGCATTATTGTGGCAATTACACTGTAAATAAAAGCCGCCCCTGTGCCAATGCCAATGAGCGTCCACATATTCGGACTTTTATTAATAATCGATTGCCAAGCTCTTTTAAAGAATACACCACCTGCCCAAAGCACTACTGGCAATGACAAGATTAACTCAATCCAGCTTTGGGTTTGTCCTTCAAACCACATGAAACGATGACCAAACATAGCTAAGACAAAAACCACTAAGCTAAACGGCAGTGTCCACCAAAATTTGCGTTTAAAATCAGTTAGCTCTTTTTCTTCTTGTTGATCTACCACAGGGATAATGGGTTCTAAAGTCATGCCACAGATAGGGCAGTTACCTGGCGTAGATTGCCGAATTTCAGGATGCATGGGGCAGGTGTAAATAGCACCTGCGTTGCTGTTGGATTTGTCACTGACCCCTACTGGTGTGAAAGGCTGTGTAGGAGACTGGTGGGTATGTGCTGCATGGGGCGACGATTCGTTTGAATGCGAATGTTGATGATGTACATGTGAATCAGCATCTGCAGGTTTAATGGTAGATGCTAATTGTAAAGTCATGCCACAGATAGGGCAGTTACCTGGCGTAGATTGCCGAATTTCAGGATGCATGGGGCAGGTGTAACTATTATTTTCGTTAGCGTTTTGCATTCAATTATTCCTTTAGCTCTAGACACCAATAACCTTTAAACTACCCATCATACCGAGGTTTTCATGCTCTAAAATATGACAGTGGTACATTCTTAAACCTGCATGGTTTTGTTTGGTACGAATCCATACGGTCTCGTTAGGGCGAAGATTGACCACATCTTTTAAGGCTCTAAAGCTGGCTGTTTCGGTTTTACCTTGCCATTGTTTACGAATAACCTCAAACTGTGTGCCGTGTAAATGAAATGGATGATCCATGTGCGAAGCATTCTGTATTTCCCATTCTTCAACTTCGCCAACCCGACTGGTCAAGTCAATGCGTTTCATATCAAATACTTTATTATCAATGGTAAACATTCCTGTCATCATGCTAGGTGGCAAGTCAGAGCTAGCTTGCCCTTGTGTAGATGAGTTGCTAGACATCATGGAGTGCATGCCATTTTCCATCGACATATTTGACATATTATGCGACATCATGGGCGTAGAAGCGACGGCTGAAGCAGTGCCATGATTCATCGCATTCATAGTTTCATTAAAAACGATTTTTTTACGAGCTTTGACATCACCCCACGCAGGGATTGTTCTTAATTTACTTGGTAATCTAGCTACTTTTCCTTGGGTTCCGACAGTGGCTAAAGTTAAAGTGGTGGGGTTTTCTTGTACCATCATTTTTTGACGGTTGTAATACAAGCTTTGTAAAGGAGTGGCATTTTTAATCACACCTTGTACAATGACCTCGACTCGTTCTGCTGGAGCTAAAAATAACTCATCGACCGCAGGTCTAGGGCTTTCCAGTAAACCGCCTTCAGTGCCAATCACAATCCATTTTACCCCTGGTATATTTAACCGCAGATAACGAGCACTGGTAGCATTCCAAATGCGAATTCTTTCATCGCCTTGCAAGGTGATTTTTGGTTGATATTGTCCATTAATAAGTACAATTTCGCCTTCTCTACCATTCATCCAATCATTCATATTATTGGCAGGGATGTGACCATCAGCAGCCAAGCGAAGGTCAGAGATTAACCAATGTTGCTCTTTTAAACTCGCTAATGGGTCATTTTTGGCACGAACAATCAGTGTGCCTGCTAAACCCTTATACACCTGTTCAGAAACGTGTTCATGTGGGTGTGGGTGATACCAATAAGTGCCTGCACTGCCTTCTGGTAGCGTAAAAGTATAAGTTTTACTTTGACCAGGCATAATCGGGTCTTGTGGATTGCCATCCGATTGCACAGGCACATCTAATCCATGCCAATGAATTGTGGTAGGTTGGGGTAATTCATTACGAAAATTTATCTCTACCGTATCACCTTCAGTTACTACAATTTGTTGCCCGCCTAGGGTGTCGTTATATAGCCAAAATTCCGTTTCCTTGTTATCAGCCACCACTTTTTTAGTAACCCCTGCCGTTATACTGGCTTTAAAGGTATTTGACTGTTTGCTGATATTAGCTAGGAGAGGCAGTGTGGCAAGTGGTGCACCTTTGACTAATTTACTAGGCGACATGAGTTGCTCACTTGCCATAGTACCCATTTCTTTATTCATATCACTCATATCATGGTTCATACCACTCATATCATTCATATTATGAGATTCATGATTCATACCTGCCTTTTCAAGGCTTTTTGAACAACCAACAATTACTGATGTTGCTGCAAGTCCTAAACCATATTGTAATAGTTGCCGTCTTTTCATGTGAGTGACTCCATCAATTGTTTTTTGCGTTCTCTCAAAAGGTTTAATAATAAACGATTCTATAAACTACTATTTTATTTAAACTAATATACGCTATTACACACAACATTTAACTGACACAAAAATGACATTTTTGTCATTTTCACAAAAAATAGTATTTTAACGGTATGATATTCATGAAAAATTCGTGTTAGGTGATACTTATGAGAATTTTATTAGTAGAAGATGAACATAAAACGGGCGATTATTTAAAACAAGGCTTAACTGAAGCAGGCTATGTCACTGATTGGGTTGCAGATGGCTTATCAGGCAAGCATCAGGCTCTTAGCTCAGACTATGATTTGATTATCTTAGATGTTATGTTACCTGGTCTAGATGGTTGGAGTGTCATCAGCGAAATTCGTAAAGGTGGCAAAACTATGCCTGTACTATTTCTAACAGCCAGAGATCAAATTGAAGATAGAGTAAAAGGTCTAGAGCTAGGGGGTGATGATTATCTAGTCAAACCTTTTGCTTTTGCAGAGTTGCTTGCACGTATTAAAACTATTTTACGACGAGGACAGCCTAGAGAAGATACCAATGTCATTAAAATTGCTGATTTAGAGTTGGACTTGATTAAACGTCGTGTCACCCGAGCAGGTCATCGCATTGATTTAACTGCTAAAGAATTTGCTTTAATGGAATTATTTATGCGGCGACAAGGTGAAATCCTCCCTAAAACCCTAATTGCCTCTCAGATTTGGGATATGAACTTTGATAGTGATACCAACGTTGTTGAGGTAGCAATTAAACGTTTGAGAACTAAGATTGATAGTAATTTCGAGGTCAAACTGATTCATAACGTACGAGGCATGGGATATGTCTTAGAGGTTGAGCGTGAAGCATAATCTATTTAAATCAATCAGTGTTAAAATTAGTATTATTTTTTCCTTATCTACTATTTTTATACTGATAATCATGGGTTTATTCGTCAATAAGTTAGTGATGAATCATTTTGACTATCAGGATCGTACCTTACTCGAGGGAGAAATCCAAAGAATTGAACATTTACTACAAAAAGATAATCTGGACTTGGAATATTTAAACGCTTATTTAACCGATGCCATGGTAGGGCATAAAGATATTTTTTTACAAATCGAGCGTAAGCAAGGGGATATATTGTTTAGCTCATCATACCACCCAGTCAAAATGCAACAGTCGGCTCAAGTGACCAAGGGTGATTGGATTAAATGGGTCAATGATAATAAGCAATACCACGGTCTAGTAAGTTCAACATACATTAATAACTCGACCAATCAAGAGCCTGTTAGTATTATCGTGGGTGTCGATAACAACATACATCAACATTTTTTAAATCATTTTAAATATCAATTATTTTTAATTGGGTTAGCGGGCAGTCTATGTCTGATGTTATTAGGCTGGTTTGCAGTAAGACAAGGTCTAAAGCCTGTGCAAAGCATGACAGAGGTAGCAAAAGGTATTTCAGCCCAAAATCTTTCACAACGTTTAGTTGTAAAGAATATACCCACGGAGCTACAACCGTTAGCCATTGCCTTTAATGATATGCTTGATAGGCTTGAAATAGCCTTGGAAAAACTCTCTGATTTCTCATCTGACTTAGCCCATGAGTTTAGAACCCCGATTAATAATCTGCTGACTCAAACACAGGTTTGTCTAGCTCGAAATCGTGATATTGAAACCTATCAAGAAATACTCTTTTCAAATCTTGAAGAGTTTGAGCGGTTAGCTAGAATGGTATCTGACATGTTATTTTTAGCAAAAGCTGAACATGGACTTAACTTACAAAATCTACAGATGATAGAATTATCCAAAGAAGTAGAAGCCTTATTTGAGTTTTATGATGCAGTCGCTGCCGAAAAAAATATGACCCTAGTCCAAGAAGGCTCAGGTAATGTGTGGGGTCAGTCTGATTTATTACGTCGTGCTTTAAGCAATCTGTTGTCCAATGCCGTTAAATATGGGAAACATAATTCGGTTATACAAGTTAAAATACAGCAAAATGCTAATACGACTATGTTTAAAATAGAAAATGAAGCTGCCGAAATCCCAAAAGAGCAGTTAGCACGATTATTTGATCGTTTTTATCGTATAGATGGTTCAAGGCAAAGAAAAGAAGAGGGAAGTGGTCTAGGACTGGCTATCACAAAATCTATTTTGGATATGTTGGGTGCAAGCATCAATGCCGAATCAGTGAATGGTAAAATTACTTTTACGATTATTTTTACGAACCCATAAACATAAATGGTGTAAGCAAAGACACACAGAAGGTCATGTTAATGTCTCTATTCCATATTTAAAAAATGTCCAAGAAAAAGAATATTCTCTAGGGTGCCATATGCTCCAAATTCTGTGCTAACCCTACTTAAAAAATTAATCACTGACGGTATCAGGGATTAATTCAATAACCTTCTGACACCAGTCTGCCAAATCCTTATCAATCTCATACCAAATCCATGTCCCCCGACGTTTACTTGATAATAATCCTTGTGTTTTTAATTGGCTTAAGTGGCGTGAAACAGTAGGTTGTGGCTGACCTAGTTGAGTCGTAATATCGCAAACGCACATCGCCCCTTGCTTGCTTAATAGTTGGACAATGTTTAAGCGAGTAGGGTCGCTTAACGCTTTAAAAAAATCACTTGTAGAAAATCTACCATTCATATATTTACATATCCGAATATTTAAATTAATATAAATAATATCACGTTGTTAGGCTTTGTCAATGTCGTTGGATTGAACAATTAGGGAGAGGTCTATGCATTTTCTTATTTTTTTAGGCTCGGTGCGTGACAGTGCACCCCCTAAGCCTGCAAGATTAGGACAACGGGTGGCATTGGCTTGTCAGCATTATCTTCAAGTAGCGTTTCCAAATAGTCACATTGAAGTCATCGACCCACTCGATTATCCCTTAGAACAGGTTTTTAAACCACATTTTGCCTATGCCAAAGGCAAAGCACCCGATTATTTAGAGCAACTAGCGATAAAGATTGCCCAAGCGGATGGCTATGTAATGGTTAGCCCTGAATATAATCATGCGATGAGTCCTGCGTTGATGAATTTGCTAAATCATTTTGGCAGTTCGTTATTTTCTTTTAAACCCAGTGCCATCGTTACTTATTCAGCAGGGCAATGGGGTGGGATGCGAGCAGCGGTTAATATGCGTACCTTTTTAGCAGAATTGGGCTGTTTATCGGTCTCCGCCATGATTCATATTCCTAAAGCTCAAGAGGTGTTTGATGAGCAAGGCGAGTTTATGGAAGGCGTAGATGCCAATCAATGGCAGGGCTATTTTGGGCGTACCTTTTTGCAACTACATTGGTGGGCAGAGGCGACGAAAGCCCAACGCCAAGTAAGTAACCCGTTTGAGATGACACCGCCTTTTTTAATATCGCCAAAAGAGCGTAATGCCCCATAAGGACAAGAGATGTTGTTAGCTGCCAGTATTTTTCTTTTGACACTCGTTTTTGTGATTTGGCAACCTAAAGGCTTGGGCATCGGCTGGACGGCGAGTATCGGTGCGTTACTGGCTTTGCTCGTGGGTGTGATTACCACCGCTGATATTCCTGTGGTATGGGACATCGTGTGGAATGCGACGTTTGCCTTTATTGCGATTATTATCATCAGTCTTTTGCTGGATGAAGCAGGATTTTTTAAATGGATTGCCTTGCACGTTGCTCAACTTGCGGGAGGTAGTAGCACAAAGCTATTTGTCTTTATCGTACTATTGGGTGCGTTGGTGTCAGCATTCTTTGCCAATGATGGGGCGGCGTTGATTTTGACCCCGATTGTGATTGCGATTTTGACGGTGTTACGCTTTAGCCCTGCCACCACCTTAGCGTTTATTATAGCGGCGGGCTTTATTGCGGATACCGCAAGTTTGCCACTGGTGGTGTCTAACTTGGTCAATATTGTCTCTGCTGATTTCTTTGACGTAACATTTGACCATTACGCTTTGGTGATGGCTCCTGTGAATTTGGTATCGGTGCTGGCATCGCTTGTTGTCTTATATGGTTTTTATCGCAAAGATATTCCGCAGGTGTATGAGCTAAGTTCGGTGGATAATCCGCAATCAGCCATTACTGATAAAGCGACTTTTATAACAGGTTGGGTCGTGTTAGCGGCATTGCTCGTCGGGTTTTTTGTATTAGAGCCGATGGGCATTCCGATTAGTGCGATTGCAGGACTGGGGGCGGTAGTCTTGATAATCGTTGCTTTGTTAGGTAGAAAATTACCATTACTACCTGTAATAAAAAACGCCCCTTGGGGTCATCTGAGAATTCGGACCATAATGTACGCTAAGGAATTTTGTCGAGTATTATACCATTATAGATTTGCGTGATAATAGGGCTAGCCTATGGAAAACACTTGTTTTACATAGAATTATTTATTTTCTTAATCTTCTGCCTGTTTATCGACTTTCTGATATCTACCAAAGCCAATATAATCAAACTGCGTAAATTCGTGATTAAAAGGGTTTGATAGAATGTTATTTTTATCAATTATTAAGAATTTTGCTCATTTCTTGGATGAAACATGGATTAAAACTCGACAAAATTCCTTAGCGTACAATATAGTCCGAATTCTCAGATGACCCCTAGTTTGACTCTTTTGAGTATTGGTGAGCTTTTGTTGTTCGGTTAAGGGAGTATTACGCCATGCTCTATCATGAATATGATTTTCTATCGGTGGTTCATGCTCGGCAAGGTAGTCATCATGGGCTTGGCTTTTATACGTACTGTCAGCATACACGGCGGATTCATCACCTGTTAAAAGCGTGGTAAAACATTGTGAGTCATGAACATTGGCAGCGGTGGTTTCAACCTTTTTGACAAAGCTGTCTTCATCACAGTTGAGATGAATTTTATAACCGTAGATGGTTTTTAGTCTGCCTGTGCTGTCTTTTTTACTGACGTAGGCAGCTTCATTATCTTGGGTATTGTTAGTGTGTTTGCCTTTTTTGGGTCGTTTGTTTTTGGCCTCAACGATACTGGCATCGATGATGCTAACACTGCCTGCTTTAATGATGATGTTTTGCTGGGCAAGTTGGTCATTGATTTGGTCAAATAAGGATTCGGTAATCCCAAGCTCGCCCAGGTGTTTGTGGTATCGCCAGATAGTGCTGTGGTCGGGTACTTTGTCGGTCAGTGATAGTCCGACAAAGCGACGAAATAGTAAGTCCCGTGCTAGCTGTTTTTCCATGGCTGGGTCGGATAGGTTGTACAGTTTTTGTAGTAACAGGATTTTAAACATGACAAGGTGGGGATGTGTGGCGACTTCATGACAACCTACAGTCTTCAGTAAGTTACTTACAGGGTTTAAGTCATGACGGATAAGAAGACCGCTGATAAAAAATCTGTTGCCCTAACCGTGCGTCTTGATGAGAACTTGGTCAATGAATTTAAACGGGCGTGTGCTGAAAAAGACTACTCCCAGTCTTTTGTGATTCGTGAGTTGATTAAAAGGTATTTGGCAGATAATAAGCAGCGGGATTTGTTTCGCTAATCTACATCTAATCATCCAATTACCGTTATCCACCCCTACCGCCCAAACCCTCTAAACGGCTCATGTCTTAACTCTTTATCTTTTTCCAACTTTTTAGCGGTCATCGTTAATTGGGCATACCCCGACAAATCATACGGATGGCTATCGACGAATGATTCCGCCTCCTTTGTTGTCGCCTGTCGTCCCATTGACCCATCAGAATTAGCATGATGTAACAACCCCTCCTTGGCATACCCAACCACCTGCTGCTTTAACCCATTAAATAATTTTTTGAACAACGCAATCACGGCTTTAACAACGGCTGAAACTGCGCCAATGATTGTCTTAAACTGATTTGCTGATTTTTGAAGTCCATGAGCGTGGAAGCCATAGCCTCTTTTAACCTTTCTAATTCGCCGATTAAGTTGGATAAATCGGTTTGTTTGCTTGTCATAGCCTGTTGTGAGGTTGCTAAGCCCTCCATCTGTGTCTGTAAGCTGGTTATCGAATTGTGTAAGCTGGTTAGCGAGTTTTTTACTGCGCTGTCGTCGAGCAGTGATACGCTGTCCAAACTGGTCAAGGTGGCTGCTATCTTGTCCTGCAAGCGCTGAAATTCTTCTCGTCCTTTTTTCAGTGTTGCTATTTCGGCAGTCTGTAGCTTGCTTAATTCGTCCAAGTATTGGGTGATCTGCTGGTTGTGCGTCTCGGTCTTTTGGTTTACTTGCTCGGTTAGGTGAGTTAATAGCTGCTGATACAAGTTGGGCAACATCAATTCCAGATGTTTTTGTACCATCTCGTCGATTGTCTGGGATTGCTGCGCTTGGAGTTGGTTGAGCATCTGGCTCACTTGGCTGTGCAAATCGCTCGACAGCTCGTTTAAGCGCTTGGTAATGAGCTGCTGTGTGGTAATGGGTTGCATGGTTATTTGTCTCTAGTTGGGACGGTAATACGGGTTTTGGTTGATATAAAGCGTCGGATAGCCAAAGCCATTTTTTTGGCATACGGCGCTGTTGGGATATTTGGGGGTAATATTGATACCACCGCCATAACCCGGCTGGATATCGGTAAGGGCTTGGGCTTGGTATTGAATCGGGGTACGATTGATTTGTTGATTGAGTAAGCTTAGTTCTTTTTGACTTTGGTCGACTAAGACCTTGGTTTCCTGCCAATCCTGGTACTGGCTGTGATTGATCAGTGCTAATATCCCCATCAGCAGTAGCAGTCCCCCCAATAGGCTGCCCATGACGATCCCTAGGCTCAGTTTGTTGCGTGCTAGTTGCCCAATCAGCACCCTGCTTTGCTGTTGGCTGTACTCGATCATCTCGATATCCGCTTGGTGACGCTCGTCCATCTGCTGACGCAGGGTTTGCTGTTGGCGTTGGTGATGCTGTAGGGTGGTTTGTGTCTCGTGGGTTATGGCTTGGCGTAATTGACTGCTCTGCTTCGTCAAGTGGGTTTGGGTACGCTGATAATCGTTGCTGGTCTGCTGCTTGAGCTGATCGATTTGCGTCGACACCCCAAGCAAGGTCTGTTTGGCGCTCTCCAAGGTCTGACAGGTCTGATTGAGCCAGCTTTGATGCTGCTTTAGATGGCTGTCGCTTAAGTTTTGACTGCTGTCTTGATAACGCTCGAGCAGCGCGCAAATTTTCGTCATACCGCTGATAATGTCGTTCTCGACGTTTTTCAAGCTCGCTTGAAAAAGTTGCTGCTGCTTGTCTAAGCTGTTTTGCTCGGTCATCTGCTGAGATTTGATTTGCTGCTGGGTCTGCGCCTTTGCGTTCTGCAACATATCGAATAACGGATTCGGTGGCGTCTCGCTCATAAATCACACCTTTTAGTTTAATATTTTTTTTCGTGGGATCAGGGTTTTTAATACTGATACTGTCTTTACCTTGACGAGAGATTTCAAAACCGTATTTTGTCAGCATATCGGCAATGTCATCTTGACCTTTGAGTGGCTTACCCTGCTGTCGTCGCAGCTCAGATTGGGTTAACACCAAATCAGTAAGCGCATTTTTGATATCTTCTACCTCAGTAAAGCGTTTTAACTTATCGATGATTGACTGCTTATCTGACGTTGCCCAATCTTTAACAATGTTTGGGGCCATACTGGGGGTCACATCTCGACGGTTATTTAAATCCGCGGGATTAACAAAGCCGTACCTATCATTGGTCAAATCTTTCCAACTATTGACCAACGCTAAATCCCGATAATGGTAATACACCTGTAAATGATTACCCGAGATCAGCTCAACATTGGGAAAGACAAAGTTAAGCTCGACCCGACCTTTATCGGTATGCTCCACCCAGTACGACGTATACTGATGGGGTTGTAAGCCAACAAACATCATGGCTTCGAAATCTTCGATAATCTCAAATTTTTGGGCGTCAGTTAACAGATCTTTTTCATGAAAGCTTAAACAGCCACTGCTATAAACTTTGGCAAACGGCAAGCCATTAATAATCTCAGTGACCTCATCCGGATCGCCCAATAGCAAACGCGCTTTTTCACGCGGTTGATCGTCACTTCCCAGTAAATAATGTTTAACAGCTGACCCACCTAAGGTACGTCTGTCATCATCCGTGCCGCCTCGTTTAAAAAATTTGGTTAGCATACCATTAACCAGTTAAATCGTTATTAAACGTGCTATTTTCTAGCGTTGAACTTTCTAATAAAGGATCACTGTCTTCACTGACAGTGTCCTCATCTTCCACCCCATTAAAATAATTTTTTTCAACTTGATAGTGCGCTTTTAATTCAGCCAATTGCTCAGCCATATTATCAATCGCTAGTGCTAAATTTAACGTATCAATCGGATGATTTGCGTTTGCTTGTTGATGCGTATAGCGCACCAATTGATTTAAATTTTTACCCATGGCATGCAATTGTCGTAATAGTTTTGGGTCAACCGTAGGAAAATCGCGTTCACGTCTAGGTATAGTACCTTTTGTTAATATGGCACGCGCATAGCGTGCTAAATTCATACCTTGAGCTTTTGCTTCAAGCACAGCAAATTCTTCGTCACTAAAGCGAATGTTAAGACGTTTATCTCGTAATTTTTTCGATGATTTTTTTATTAGTACGTCGTCATCGCTTTGCTTTTTTTCGGCTGATTGTTGTGCCATGTTTAGTGTCTATTCATTTTTTATAAGGCTTGATTTTGGTTTAAGGGGGTTTGGGGTCTCCCCAATAAGCACCCATTTTGAACGCAACTTTGTGAGGCGATAACTGGGGGCTTGGGGTTTCAAAAGGGGGCAAGCCCCCTTTGCCAGAACGCAGAGTCAACTAATTTACGTTAGTAAATTTGGTGTCTCTGCATGTGCTGGCTATGTCAGCATTAGCGCCTTGTTTGTCACTTTGTTAGATTCTATCACTGCCAATAGCTTCAGTAAAGGTTAAACTTGCTGCTACAGACAAAGCATGTTAAGATTTTTGAGTAATTGGCTAAGTAAGTGAGGTAATAATGAGCAAGTATTTAAAGAAAACCCCTGAGCAATTAGCCCAAGAGATGTTGGCTATTTCTCAAGCATTAGAGTTAATGAATAAAGAGGAAGCTGAAGCATTAGGTACGATTTCTAAGCGCTATGTGGATAGTATTAGCGAACCTAAAAAAGCAGAAGCTTATTTGAAGTTTTTAGATCAATATGCTACTAAAGAGGAAAAAAAGCGTTTAAAAAATCGTATCAATATTTTAAAAAAATTGGCGAAGCAAGATGATACTGATAGTAAGCAGTTGGCTGTTGATGATAAAAATGCTACCAAGATTCAATCTACTTTACATCAAACACCACCGTTAGATCATCAAATAGTTGAAGAAAATGGTATCAATTATGGTAATAATTCAACCACCAATTTGGTTGATAATTAGTTTAATTATTTAGTGTTCAATTATAAGATTGATAGTATTTTTTAGTTAGAGAGCGATAAATTTTTTTATTAATCTATATTTTTTATTGATAATTTTCTTTTGTTTTTTTACTTTTTGATTTTGAATTTTTTCAGCATTAAAGTTTTTTTAGCGATTTTTTTGATATTTTTTGTTAGGTTTTCTCGAATTAGTTAAAATTTTTGAGTGAATTTTTATTGAAAAAAATTTATAGGTTGATTTTTTTCGGTGGTATTTTTTTGGCATTTTGTTAGTTTTTTTTGATTTTAGAAGGTTACTGTTTTCTTTTTTATTGATGTTTTTATAGATTAATTTTTTTATGTTTAGCTGATTAATTTTATCGATTTATCGTTTTGATTGATGATTAATTATTCAAGGATAACCCGTCGATGCAAAGGTACTGCTAGTTGTTGGATACCTGAACCTAAATAAGGTTATGTTATTTAGTTTAGAACAATCTATCTTCAATGGTATTAGGATGGCTTAGTTTATTATGCCACCCTACTAATTTTTTTAAGGCTTTTTGCTCAATAAAAATAAATTCAGTTGCCTATTTAATATGGCAAATCATCAATGATTGCTTTGCTAGTTAGCATATGAATAGTGGCGAAATGTTGGCATTGTTTAGGCGCATGGATAAATGATTGGCAGTCATCGCAGATATAGTCAAGTTGTTGCAGATGTTGGCTATTGCGATAGTCAGGTTCGGTGATTCGCTGAGCGATATTGCAAGCCATACAGTAAGTATGCGGGTGATAGGCTTTAACCTTTTGGGTAATGGCAGCAAGTTGATCCAAGGTGATGTGATACTGGCTGCACAGTTGCTGTAAGTGTGCCAAGGGTGTGGTGTGCTTGTTAGGGTTTTCATAATAAGCTTGGCAGATTTGAAATTCAAACGGGTTTAGGCTGTTTTGTTGGATGTAGTGTAGATTCATGCGTACTTCCTTTCTTTAGTATCGTTAAGATGGGTTATAGTAGTTCTGGCATTAAAGCTAAGAATTCGTGCTCAAGTTTTCGGTAAGTTTCTTGATAATCACCCGTGTCAATGGTGTCATAAATGGTCTGAATCCATTGTTGAATGGCTTGGGTATTGCTGCAGCGTTTGGTTTGGCCAAGATGTATGTACAGTCCATCGCCCAGTTGAATATGTTGTTCTTTGATAAGTTTGCTGACTAGCAGACTAATTTGTTGTTGGCGGCTTTTTCTTTGGTCAAGTTGGTCATAGAGGTGTTGGATGACGGGGCTCGGGTGCATTTTTGTGCTCCTTTCGGGATATTTTTTGGTAAATTATTCATTCCTATGCGATAATAGCAAATCAAAAGAAAATATAATCTTCTTTATATTTAATTTTGTTTTCTCTACAGGAAATAAATTAAAACATAAAGAAAACTAAGTCAAGCATTTTTTGTCATTTATCTGGTTTTTCTATGATTAAGTTGAATTTACCTGTGCTTTTTGCCCAACGTGGGCTCCGTGTTGCAGATGCAGAACGTGATTCGGGTGTAAATCGGACAACGCTTTATCGGCTTTTTAATAATGAATCCTCTCGGATTGATTTTGAGACGTTAGATAAGTTGTGCATTTATTTGGATTGCGAGCCCAAAGATGTGTTTATTTTCGAGAAGCCTGTCGCTGAAAGTCAGCCATCAAGTTAATGTTTATTTTTAGGATATATTATGACCGCTATTCAGCAACGTGCAGAGCTGCAACGTCGTATTTGGCAAATTGCTAATGATGTGCGCGGTTCCATCGATGGTTGGGATTTTAAGCAGTATGTGTTAGGGGCATTATTCTATCGCTTTATCAGTGAGAATTTTGCGAGTTATATCGAAGGGGGTGACGATAGCATCAATTACGCCACCTTCCCCGATGACAGTCCTATTTTAGCCAGTATCAAAGATGATGCGATTAAGACCAAAGGCTATTTTATTTATCCCAGTCAGCTATTTAGCAATGTGGCGAAAAATGCTAACACCAATGACAGTTTAAATACGGATTTAGCCAATATTTTCTCAGATATTGAAGCGTCTGCCCTAGGCTACCCTTCCGAACCTGATATTAAAGGGTTATTTGGCGATTTTGACACCACCAGTAGCCGTTTAGGTAATACAGTCGCAGACAAAAATAAACGCCTTGCGGCCGTGCTAAAAGGTGTGGAAGATTTAGATTTTGGTAATTTTGAAGACAACCATATTGATTTGTTTGGTGATGCGTACGAATTTTTGATTTCTAACTATGCTGCCAACGCAGGCAAATCAGGCGGTGAATTTTTTACCCCACAACACGTTTCTAAATTGATTGCTCAACTGGCATTACATGGTCAGACAAGTGTTAATAAGATTTATGACCCTGCGGCGGGTTCAGGGTCGCTGTTATTGCAAGCCAAAAAGCAATTTGATGAGCATATCATCGAAGAGGGATTTTTTGGGCAAGAAATCAATCACACGACCTATAATCTGGCTCGTATGAATATGTTTTTGCATAATATCAATTACGATAAGTTCAATATGATGCTGGGCGATACCTTGCTTGAGCCCCATTTTGGCGATGATAAGCCGTTTGATGCCATTGTGTCGAATCCCCCCTACTCTGTCAAATGGGTGGGTAGCGATGACCCAACGCTAATTAATGACGAGCGTTTTGCCCCTGCGGGCGTACTGGCTCCTAAGTCAAAGGCAGATTTTGCCTTTATTCTGCACGCCTTGGCATATTTATCGAGTAAAGGACGGGCGGCGATTGTCTCTTTCCCAGGCATCTTCTACCGTGGCGGTGCGGAACAAAAAATCCGACAATACTTGGTCGATAACAACTTTGTCGAAACGGTGATTTCACTTGCCCCCAACTTGTTTTTTGGTACGTCGATTGCGGTAAATATTCTAGTTTTATCAAAACATAAAGCCGATAATAAAACTCAGTTCATTGATGCCAGTAAGTTGTTTAAAAAAGAAACCAATACCAACACGCTAACCGATGAACACATTGCCCAGATTATCGATGTTTTCGCCAGCAAAACAGATATTCCCTATTTTGCCAAGTCGGTTGAAAACCGTCAGATTGCCGAAAATGACTATAATTTGGCAGTGAGTAGCTATGTGGAAGCGGAAGACACCCGTGAAGTGATTGATATTCAAACATTAAATGCCGAACTTGCCCAGACGGTTGCCAATATTGATAGGTTACGCAAAGAGATTGATGCAATTGTGGCGGAGATTGAGGCATGATTACACTCTATCACGGTAGCAATGTCGCTGTCGATATGCCAAAGATTTTACCCAATTTACGAGCCTTAGATTTTGGTTGTGGATTTTATTTGACCAGTAGCTATGCTCAAGCACAGCGTTGGGCAAAACTGGTTTTTAAAAGACGCCAACAGGGACAAGCTATTATCAATATTTATTCCTTTGATGAAGAGCGTGCGATTGCTTTAAATTTGATGCACTTTGACAATGCCAATGCCGATTGGCTCGAATTTGTCGTTAATAATCGCAAAGCGTTAAAACTTTTTGATTTTGATATCGTGATTGGTCCTGTTGCTAATGATGCCACTTTACCTGTCATTGATGATTATATGGATGGCAGATATACCCAAGAAGAAGCGGTTCGGCGTTTATTACCCCAGAATTTGACTGACCAATATGCGTTTTGTAGTGAGATTAGCTTAGGCTATTTGACTTATCAAGGGAGCAAAATCGTATGAACGCTGTATCAGCCCGAACATTAGATTTTTTTGACCGTCATGTGGTGCAAAATATCGTTGAAAAATACGGTTTTGATGAATTGCAAGCGATTAAGGCGTTTATCAGCTCGGAAACCTATGCCATGTTACAAGACCCAGAGCTTGAGTTATACAAGGTAAGTCCCTTGATTATTTTTGATATGTGGGAAAGTGAGCAAGTGACAGGCAATCCACGCAATTCACTGTATTTACGGGCGGATGAGGTATGAGTAAAGAATACGCATTTTTTATTTATTTGTTAGAGCGTTATGCTGAGTATCGACAGGTTTCGGCTCAAAAGGTGTTGGCAATGTGGGAATCGCTAGGGATTACGCAGTTTATCGTGGATATGTATGAGTTATACCATATTGAGCGATTGGAAAATGCCTTTGCGGATATTGATAGAATGATGGCGGAGGCAGGGGCGTGAGTGCGATTTTGGATAAGTTGTTAAAAGGGCAAAAAGTTGAGTGGGAAACCATTGGAGATTTAGGCATTTTAAATCGTGGTAAAAGATTAGTTCGTAGCCAACTCGGAGAAACGGGAACTTATCCTGTTTATCAAAATAGTTTAACTCCTTTAGGATATTTTGATGATAAAAACACTTTGCCAAATACTACTTTTATAATTGCAGCTGGAGCAGCTGGAGAAATTGGTCATAGTAAAAGTGAATTTTGGGCAGCAGATGATTGTTACTTCTTTAAAGTACCAAGAGAAAAGTTAAATGATAAATTTATATACTATTTTCTATTAACCCAGAAATCAAAAATTGTTTCTCAAGTTAGAAAGGCAAGTGTTCCAAGGCTTGGTAGAAATAGTGTTGAAAATATCGCAATACCTATTCCACCGCTAGACGTTCAAGCCGAGATTGTACGAATTTTGGACACATTTACAGCCGTTACAGCCGAGCTTACGCAAGAGTTAGCAAAAGAAAAAATATTGCGAGAAAAGCAATATCAATATTACCGTGATAAATTACTGTCGTTTTCAGACGTAAGTATAGAAACAGACAGCAACAGACAGCAACAGACAGCAACAGACAGCATTATGCGAACGACTAACGAATAATGTCAAGCAAAATCATCAAATAATTTGGAAAAATTTGGGTGAAGTTGTAAAAATTAAGAATGGAAAGGATTGGAAAAATCTAGGTCAAGGTGATATTCCTGTTTATGGTTCGGGCGGTATTATGAACTATGTTGATAAAGCTAGTTATGACAAAGTGAGTGTTCTAATTCCAAGAAAAGGCACGATAACAAATATTTTTTACACTGAAAAACCTTTTTGGAATGTCGATACCATTTTTTATACTGAAATTGATGAAAGTCAAATTTTCCCAAAATTCTTATTTCATTTTATGAAAAATTTTGATTTAACCACATTATCAACGGACAGCACTAGACCTAGTTTAACCCAAACTACATTAAATAAAATCTCCATCCCTTTACCATCACTTAACGAGCAAAAGCGAATTTCAAATATTTTAGACAAATTTGAAGCCCTAACCCACTCTATCACTGAAGGCTTACCCAAAGAAATCACCCTACGTGAGCAGCAATACGAATACTACCGAGAGCAACTAATTGATTTTCCTAAAAATTAAAATAGCATACATATAAATACATACACACAAATATTTATATCTCATAGTATACATATAAACATATACAGTTAAATTTATATATTTATTAGTAGTTAGATAAATTTATACATTGATACTCATCAATATATAGATAGCCATAACTTAACATACAGTTAACCTTATAAACGTTTAGCATATTTATAGATTTATACATTTAACTGTATATTAATAATATATACACATTAATACATACACATATAATTAGCCATCTATAAAGATACCACTATGAGTACGAATTACAAACCCATCGCTGAGACCAATCACTTTATCGTTCTCGACAAATACACCAAAATCGAGCAGACAGGAAGTTACCAGACCGAAGCCGACCTAGAAAAAGAACTCATTGACGACCTGACCAACCAAGGCTATGAATACCGCAAAGACATCACCAATCACACCAAGCTATTAACCAACGCCCGTGAGCAACTGCAAAAACTCAACAATCTCACCTTTAGCGATAGCGAATGGCAACGCTTTTTGACCGACTACCTAGACCGCCCAAGCGATACCATTATTGACAAAACCCGCAAAATCCATGATGACTTTGTGCATGATTTTACCTTTGATGACGGTCGCCTGCAAAACATCTACCTACTCGACAAAGACCATATCACCCGCAATTCACTACAAGTCATTGGACAATTTAGCCAAACAGGCAAACACCGCAACCGCTATGACGTAACCATCTTGGTCAATGGCTTACCATTGGTACAAATCGAACTCAAAAAACGGGGCGTAGCGATTCGTGAAGCCTTTAACCAAGTGCATCGCTACAGCAAAGAAAGCTTTAACAAAGACGAATCACTGTATAAATACCTGCAAATTTTTGTCATCTCAAACGGTACAGACACCCGCTATTTTGCCAACACCACCAAACGGGACAAAAACAGCTTTGACTTTACCATGAACTGGGCAAGGTCGGACAATACCTTAATCAAAGATTTAAAAGACTTTACCGCCACATTCTTTGAGAAAAAAACCTTGCTCAATGTGCTTTTGCATTACAGCGTGTTTGATGTCAGTAATACGTTACTGATAATGCGACCCTACCAAATCGCCGCCACCGAGCGGATTTTATGGAAAATTAACAGCTCGTTTCAAGCCAAAAATTGGAGCAAGGTCGAAAGTGGGGGCTATATCTGGCATACCACAGGCTCAGGCAAAACCTTAACCAGTTTTAAAGCGGCACGCCTTGCTACTGCATTGCCATTTATTGATAAAGTATTTTTTGTGGTCGATAGAAAAGATTTGGACTATCAAACCATGAAAGAATACCGACGCTTTAGCCCCGATAGCGTGAACAGCTCAGCCAGCACTGCCAAACTAAAAGAAAACTTGGCAAGCGATGATAATAAAATCGTGGTTACCACCATCCAAAAACTTAACAACCTAATGAAGACCGAAGATAAATTGCCGATTTATGATAAACAGGTGGTTTTTATCTTTGATGAATGTCATCGTTCGCAGTTTGGCGAAGCCCAAAAAAACCTGAAGCGTAAATTCAAAAAGTTTTATCAGTTTGGCTTTACAGGAACACCGATTTTTCCAGAAAATGCGTTAGGCTCAGAAACCACGGCAAGTGTCTTTGGACGTGAACTACATTCATATGTGATTACCGATGCGATTCGGGATGAGAAAGTGTTAAAATTCAAAGTCGATTACAACGATGTACGTCCACAGTTTAAAGCCATCGAAAAAGAAAAAGATCTTGAAAAACTCACCGCTGCCGAAAATAAACAGGCGTTGCAACACCCAGAACGCATCAAACAAATTGCCCAATATATTCTAAACAACTTCAAGCAAAAGACCCATCGCCTAAATGCGTCAAATAAGGGCTTTAACGCCATGTTTGCCGTCAGTAGTGTCGATAGTGCCAAATTGTATTATGAAGCCTTTAAACAGCTCCATAATGGCGTAAAAGGGGGCTTAGAACGTCCTTTAAAGGTTGCCACTATCTTTTCTTACACAGCGAACGAAGAACAAACGGCAGTGGGGGATATTATTGATGAAACGTTTGAACCCAGTGCGTTGGATGCTACTGCCAAAGAATTTCTCGATTTAGCCATCAGCGACTATAACGCCCAGTTTAAAACCAACTATAGCACCGAAAGCAAATCCTTTGAAAATTACTATAAAGACCTATCCAAACGAGTCAAGGGCAAGGATAGCGACAATAGACCATTACCAGAAGCAGAAAAAATTGATTTGTTAATCGTGGTTGGGATGTTTCTGACAGGCTTTGATGCTCCGACCCTAAACACGCTGTTTGTCGATAAAAACTTACGCTATCATGGGCTAATACAAGCCTATTCTCGTACCAATCGCATTTATGATGCCACCAAAACCTTTGGTAATATCGTGACCTTCCGTGACCTAGAGCAGGCGACCATCGACGCTATTACCCTGTTTGGCGATAAAAATACCAAAAACGTTGTCCTTGAAAAGAGCTATGACGAATATATGCAGGGCTATACCGACGTAAGCACAGGAGAAGCGTGCCGTGGCTACCTTGACGTAGTCGCTGAGCTTCAACAGCGTTTCCCAGACCCTGATAATATCGTCACCGAGAAAGACAAAAGAGACTTTGCCAAGCTATTCGGTGAATACCTACGAGCCGATAATATCCTGCAAAACTATGACGAATTTGCGGGACTGCAAGCCCTTCAAACGCTAGATATAAACGATGCCGAAGCCGTTGAAACGTTTAAACAAACTTACTATCTTACTGATGATGATATTCAGACCATGCAATCTATCGAAATACCATCAGCAAGGCTTATTCAAGATTATCGCTCCAGTTACAACGACATTCGAGATTGGATTCGTCGGCAAAAAGACGCTGATAACCAGAATAAAGCCACTATTGATTGGGATGACGTAGTCTTTGAAGTCGATTTGCTCAAATCTCAGGAAATCAATCTGGACTATATTCTTGAGTTAATCTTTGAACACAACAAAAAAGTTAAAAGCAAAGCCGAATTGGTTGAAGAAATCCGCCGTGTTATTCGAGCCAGTATTGGCAACCGTGCTAAAGAAAGCCTAGTCGTGGATTTCATCAATCAGACCAATTTAGATACTATCAAAGATAAAGCTAACATCATCGACGAATTTTTTAAATTCGCCCAAGCCGAACAACAAAAAGAGGCCCAAGCTCTCATTGATGATGAAAATCTTAACGCAGACTCAGCAAAACGCTACATCTTAACGTCACTCAAACGTGAATATGCCAGTGAGAATGGTACTGAGCTCAATGATATCTTACCCAAAATGAGTCCGTTAAACCCTGAATACCTTACTAAGAAGCAAACTGTTTTCCAAAAAATAGCCAACTTTGTGGAAAAATTTAAAGGTGTTGGTGGTAGTCTTTAACTGATGGATTCACTCTAGCTACAATATATAGCTCTAAATGCTCATAGGAATGCTTTAGAGCTATTTTTATAGATACATACTACCCTATATACCTTTTTTCGATTTATAAGCCTATATGCTTTAGAATCAATTAGTAAATGCTATTCAATAGATTACTTTATTGGTAACTAAAAGTTTAGTGATTACGCCATGAAATTAACGACATTACAAATCTTATTTAATAAACATTTATTCTTAAATTTTTTTTCAAAAAAAGTCTTTATTGTAATAATTGTAATATTATATATATTGTAGGAGCTCTCAACGCCTTATGTAGCAAGGCTTTTCGAGCCAATACATGTACAACTCTTCTAGTTTATATGTACAACTCTTCTTGTATAGATGTACAACTCTTCTTGTATAGATGTACAACTCTTCTTATGATTTATCGCATAAGTGTACAACTCTTCTAGTTCTATGTACTCAATACATATATAGCTTAAATATTTGATTTTAAATATATTTAATATATGTACAACTCTTCTTAATTTATGTACTAAATACATTTATGTATTGATTCCATAATCAGAAAAACGTATGATTTCTTCTAAATTGGAAAAAACCTTTGTAGAGAATATAAGCATGGAAAAATTTTTTGATAAAAAGCTAGAAACTGCTGATTTTTCAATTGTTAAACATAATACCTTAGTTGAATCAAGTTACGACTTGTCCCCTGTACCCAATAATATTATGACGATTGCAATGACTAAAGCTCGTCAAACCAATATGTCGTCTGATTTATGGAATGGTGAAGTAGTTATTTCTGCCCAGGAATACGCCAATATTCACAAAGTATCATTGGATGATGCGTATAAAGTTCTGAAAAGAGCTGTGCTAGAACTTGAAGAAACCAAGATTATTTGTGATGCCTATTATGATTTTTCTAATGGTGAAGTTGTGCCTGAGATTCCGCCTAATCTAACGGAGATTAGCTTTTTTTCTGATTCGATTTTGGCATCAAAACCTAAGCATGGTAAGTTCAGTAAAATGAAATTACACATTCGTTTGGTGCAAAAAATAGGTTATAGTGATACAGGCTCCTTCATCTATTTAAAGTTTAGTGATGATATTCTCCACCTAATCAAAAATGCGACCAATCCTGACGCTCTAGACTATACGCAATATGATTACGCCAATACGATAGAACTTAACACTACCCCTGCCAAACGGCTTTACGAACTTGTATGCAAATGGCGAAAAGTGGGAAACTGTCGAAAGCAAGTGGATGAATGGAAGATTTTATTCGGCGTATTTGCCAAATATCCCAATGTGGCAGAATTTAAGCGAAGAGTATTGCAACCCGCTATTAATCAAGTGAACGAGCAGGGTGAATTTAAATTGATATTAGAACAAGAAAAACTGGGGCGAGCTATTACCCATTTCAATATCGTCATTGAAGAACAAATGGTGACTGAAAACCCTGTTCAATCCACAGAATTTTTTGCCAAAGCCAGTAATGTTAATTTATTTGAAAGCCTATCTGAAACTGAACGCCAAACTGTTAAAGCAACGGCAGATAGATATATTGCCAAAAATCGGATAGATGAAGAAACGCACAAACGCAATATTTATAAAAAAGCCATTAATGAGCGTTGGGGGTTATTAGAAGTTGATGCTCAACAGCAGGAATATCAAAAACAGGCAGAAGAAGTTAAGAAGAAACTCGAAGCGGACCGATTATCAAAATTGGAAAAACAACAAGAAGTATTGAGAAAAGAACAAGAAAGCAAGCAATTTGTGCAGTTATTTGAAAGTCTCGATCTAGTTTTTCAAATAGAAGTTTTAGATAGGGTGAGAAACTTAATTGCTACGGAAGTACCTGTATTTTTGAAGATTTTTGACAAAGAGAATGACAAAAGATCGGCTCATACAGATATCAGATTTCGTAGTTATTTTAAAAGGATAATGGCAATTGAATAAAACTCAAAAAAATATTGAATCTAAAAAAATATACATATACAATTATATGTATATATAAATAAGTATAGGTTTATCAGTATGCAAAAAATTATTACGGTAATTAATCAAAAAGGTGGTGTTGGAAAAACTACCACCGCACATGCTTTAGGTGCTTGGTTGCAGAATAAACAAAGTAAAAGGGTATTATTTATCGATTTAGACCAACAAGGCAATTTAACTTACGCAACGAATGCCAGCCATAGCGAAAACAATGCACTAGGCTTATTAATTAATGCAAAATTAGATAAACAAGCGATTCAAATCACACCATCGCGTTATCAAATTATTGCCTCTAGCCCTATGTTGGCTAATGTTGAATCTATGCTGACAATGACAGGTAGGGAATATCGTCTAAGAGAAGCATTAACTGAATTAAAAGAATATGATTACATAGTGATCGATACTCCACCAAGTTTAAATATTTTAACTATTAATGCTCTCACAGCTAGTAATTTTGCCTTAATTCCTGCGCAGGCAGATATTTTTAGTGTCCAGGGAATAACTCAACTTGGACAAACGATTGATGCAATCAAACGTTATACCAATAAGGATTTACAGGTTTTAGGGATTGTTTTAACTCGCTATAGTAATCGTAATATCTTAAGTCGTGATTTACAGCAAGTTATAGAAGATACAGCTAAAAGTATATATACAAAAACATACACACAAAATATTCGTGAAGCAATTGCTATTAAGGAAGCCCAAGCACTAAGAAAAGACATTTTTTCTTATGACGCAAAAGGCAATGCGACTCAAGATTATGATAATTTATTTCAGGAAATTTGGCAGGAGATTCAATGATGTCTACTAAAAAAAGTTTTAGCCATGCAAATCCAGCTATGTCATTTATCAGTAGCCCAATACTTGAGAACGAGCAGGTCGAAGACCAGGAATTAGAAACTAGGAATGTTTCTCAAGAAGATATACTCTTAAGCAAACAGCAAAAAAATGAGTTTGATGTGCCAATGAAACGCAATCCTGAGTTTATTGAAGTCAAAAGCAAACGTATGCAACTATTAATGCAACCATCTTTGCATTCAGCAATTAAAACACTAGCTGATAAGGAAGAACTGAGCGTTAATGAAAAAATCCACAGTATTTTAAAAGATTACGTTGAAAAATCTGATATATAAAGTGCATGATAAAGACACTCATACTGTAATATTTGATAGATCAGAGGGGTAAATTTAAGAAAATTAGCCTAAGCTAAAAATTTTACATTACCTACACTATGATAATCTTAGTGATTTTTATTAAAAAATCATCCATCCCAGCTACCTTACCCCCCAATTAAACTAGCCTAATGTCCATTGCAAAATTTAAATGGACATGAAGATGGCAATCAATAAATCCAAATATATGAGCTACAGTGACGAATTCGTTCAAAATCCTAAAAATCCGAGACATGTCTCGGATTTTTAATATAATACATCGTATCGACTTTAAGATAGCGTTTTCTATTTAGCTGAAAGCTAATGGCATAATCTCATCTAAAAAATGCGTATCTTGGGTCTCAGCTAGTCGTAGCTCGTAAGTGGTTTGTAAGTTTAGCCAAAACTTAGCATTACCCCCAAAATATTTAGCAAGGCGTAGTGCCGTATCAGCTGTAATACCACGTTCCTCGCGCACGATTTCATTAATACGGGCAGGGGTGACGCCGATTGCCTTCGCTAAAGCATTGGCGCTCATTTCTAGCGGTGCAAGATAATCTTCTCGCAAAATTTCACCTGGATGAATGGGTCTCATACCATTTTTCATATAATCTCTCCTAACTATCGATGGTAATCTACAATTTCTACTTCTGTCGGACCTTCTTGTGTCCATATAAAGCAGATCCGCCATTGATCATTGATTCGAATACTATGCTGACCTTCTCTGTCGCCAAATAGGGCTTCAAGGTGATTACCTGGCGGAGAACGCAAGTCTTCTAAAGTAATCGCATTATCTAATTGCAATAATTTTCTTTCAGCAACTTTTTTAATTGAAGAGAAATGGCGTGTATTGCCTGTTGTAAAAAGTGTTTGAGTTTTATCACATGCAAAATTAACAATCATAAAAAAAATCCAAATTTTTATATATTATATATCGATAAACGATAAACTCTAGAGAAGTTTTGTTATTTTTACAGATGTCGAGTGTTTAACAAAGAAATCTTGAATCCCGACAACCTATTGTTTTTCGTGATTTTATAAATAAGCGCTAATTTGGCGCTTATTTATT
>NZ_DAMAAE010000015.1:0-39291 GCF_031986685.1 Moraxella sp. CTOTU47915 | reverse complement strand
TTATCAAAATTTCCTCATTATGTCCTTTTGTATATTAAATGTTCAACACAACCTAATAAATTGGGTGCAAAATAATCAACTTTCAAGAAACCTAACAATAGCAAAATTTGCTAATAGTGAAATAATTCTTATTATTGTTGTCGGACGTTATGATAACAATAAAGGTCTAAATTTTTGACTAGCTAATTACACCCTGTTACTTTTGAAGTGTTTTCTATACAATGACATATTTAGTAAAAAATACCATAAAATCAATACGGTAAAGTGGCTTAATTGTTGAAAAATATGACAAAAACAAGCACTATTGGCAAAAAATAATGACATTGCTTTGAGAACCGTTATAATTATTTCAACTAAAATTAGCGTTACGCCGCGCCCTACAACAAGAATGAATGAAAAATCCCATGACTGATAAGCCAGTGACTGACGAGACAGCCCATCCCCCTGTTGCCTCGGGCAGTATTTTTAACTTGCCCAACAACTTGACCATTGCGCGCATCGTGATGATTCCACTGTTTGTGGCGATTGCTTATTGGCCGCCTGCGATGGGGATTGGACAGAGCGCCATTAGTGACAACGCGATTGCCAATATAGGTATGTATCAGTTTAGCGATAGCCTACTACGCCACTTTTTATTGACGGCTGTATTTATTTTGGCGGCAATTACCGATTGGTTAGATGGCTACTTTGCCCGCAAGCTCAATATGACATCGGCATTTGGGCGGTTTCTTGACCCTGTGGCGGATAAATTGATGGTTGCTGCCGCGCTAATTATTTTGGTGCAGTGGCATCCTGATATTGTCATGGCGATTTCAGCGATTGTTATTATCTCACGGGAGATTGCCGTCTCAGCCCTGCGTGAGTGGATGGCAGAGCTGGGCAATCGTACCAGCGTTGCCGTGTCATATGTGGGTAAGATGAAAACCACTTTTCAAATGGTGGCGATTACGGTGTTACTACTCAATTGGGAATCACTTGAAATGACGGGATATTTACTATTGGTTATTTCAGTGGTATTGACGTTATGGTCAATGTTTATTTATCTAAAAGCGGCATGGCCCTATCTAAAACAGCCTTAATTGATGACTTTAAAAAAAGCTGATAACGTTAACAAAAGCTGATGACGTTAAAATAATGGATTATTCTAAAAAATTGTTAGCTCAGAATTTACCATACAAAACCTCAGTTAAAAACTGGGGTTGTATTTTTTAACGCAAAGCATTAAAACGTCACGGAATGGTTTTCACCCATGTTTTCTGCCGTTTTCCCTTCTTGGACAGCCGCGGATACCATTTTAAACATATCCACCACCGTGTTACCGCTTAACCAATACTGCGCACCGTTACATTCAATGCAAATCACTTGCACGTTAGGATCTTCTTTACCTTTTTCATAGAACGCCGCATAAATTGGGCTCCAAAGCTCATCTAGTTTGGCTTTGTCATTAACCAGCTTAGCCGTACCATTGATAGATACAAAGTCTTTTTGGTCGCTTGAGGTATAAGATAAGTTGACTTGTGGGTTTTTTTCCAAGTCTTTGATAGTTTCTGATTTGCGATCGCCGATGAACCAAATTTTACCATTTTCTAATTCATTTTTATTGGTGGTCATAGGGCAAGCATGTAAATGTTTTTCGTCTGCAGTAATGGTGGTCATCATTGCATATTTGACGCCTTTAATTACTTTATTAATATTTTCAATATGTTGCTCTTTGGTGAGATCTGCCATGAGAATGTCCTTGTTATTATATGGTTATTGTACGTCTCAAATTTAATGCTAAAAAATTTATTGCTAACTTATAAAAAAGTTACGTTAAAACTGGGTTAAAGTCACTAACTTGGACGATAATATCGGCTTTTGTTATTTAAGTCTGTCGAAAAGCTGCAAATAAATGGTATAAAACCGTTAACGATGTTATCGCAAGGTAACGCAATTAAAAGGCAATTTATAAAAAACACCGGGTGAAATGACAGTCTATCGCCATCAAGACAAGTGATACGCCCGTGGGTTTAATGCTATAATAGCCGCAAATTTTTCTGTTATTTTCCCAACTTTTCCCGAAGCAAGCGGAACTTTCTATGACTATCATCGCTGGACACCCATTTTTAACCGATTTTCAAACCACCAAACTGCTAAATTCCCTTAGCCAAAAAACCAATCTCAAAATCACTCACTTAAAAAGCCAGCAAGTTTATATTTTTTCTAAGGATTTGGCAGAACACGATTATAAGAAAGCGGTAGATTTGCTCAATCACGGTGACGAAATCGCGCTCAATCAAGCAAGCCCAGATGAGAATCAGGATGAGAATCAGGATGAGAATAAAAAGGCGCTGCAAATCATCGTCAGCCCACGTTTTGGTACGATTAGCCCTTGGGCAAGTAAAGCGACGGATATTTTTAACAATTGTGAGATAGCGATTGACCGTGTCGAGCGCTTGGTGGTGTATACGCTCATAGGCGAAAATTTGCCTGAAAAGCTACCGCATGATATCGAGATGATGTTGTACGACCGCATGACCCAAAGCCTATTTTATGACTTGGCAAAGGCTCATCACTTATTCGATGACCACGAGCCAGCACCGCTCAACCATGTCGATGTGATGGGCAAAGGGCGTGAAGCGTTAGAATCTGCCAACCGTGAGTTTGGTTTTGCATTATCGAGCCAAGATATTGACTACTTGATGAATGCCTACGTTCATGAACTCAAACGCAATCCGACCGATGTTGAGCTTATGATGTTTGCCCAAGCCAACTCCGAGCATTGCCGCCACAAGATTTTTAATGCGCAATGGACGATTGATGGGGAAGTACAGACAAAATCCTTGTTTGGCATGATTAAAAATACCTTCGAGCAAAATCCCAACGACATTTTATCCGCCTATAAAGACAATGCCGCGGTGGTAAAAGGGCATGAAGGACAGCGTTTTTATCCGCTATTAAACAGCGACAACAATCATTTAGCATACGATTTTCACCAAGAGCCGATTGATATCTTGATGAAGGTCGAAACTCACAATCACCCAACGGCGATTGCACCGTATGCAGGCGCGGCGACAGGCTCTGGCGGTGAAATCCGTGACGAAGGCGCGACAGGTCGTGGCGGTAAACCCAAAGCAGGCTTGGCAGGATTCCATGTGTCGCATTTGCAGCTGCCTGATATGCCAGAAAAATGGGAGCACAGCGGAAAAGTCTCCACGGCTGACTACGGCAAGCCAGCGCGTATGGCGTCCGCCTTAGAAATCATGACCCAAGCACCGCTTGGTAGTGCAGCGTTTTCTAATGAATTTGGTCGTCCAAATCTGGTCGGTTACTTTCGCTCATTCCAATTGGATACCTCAAAAGACCAAGATGGCAGCCAAATGCGCGGCTATCACAAACCCATTATGATTGCCGGTGGTTACGGTAATATCAAACGCAATTTGGTGGAAAAAAATCCGATTCAGCAAGGCGATTTGCTGATTGTGTTAGGCGGTCCTGCCATGCAAATCGGCTTGGGCGGTGGCGCGGCAAGTTCGGTGGATAGTGGTGAGCTTGATGAAGGCTTGGATTTTGCGTCCGTGCAACGTGACAATGCCGAGATGGAACGCCGCTGTCAAGAAGTCATTGACCGCTGTTGGGCAATGGCAGGAAACCAGCCAGATGAAGATAACAATCCGATTGTGTCGATTCATGACGTGGGCGCAGGTGGCTTATCAAATGCCATGCCCGAGCTTGTGAATGACCACGAACTTGGGGCGGTGTTAAACTTGCGTAAAGTGCCGTCGCTTGAGCATGGTATGTCGCCAATGGCGATTTGGTCAAATGAAGCCCAAGAGCGTTATGTGTTGGCAATCCGTCCACAAAGCCGTGAGCTATTTGATAGTATCTGTGAGCGTGAGCGTTGCCCGTATGCAATTTTAGGTGAAGCGACGGACGTGCGTGAGTTGGTGGTCAATGACCCGTTACTGAACACCAAAGGCGACCAACAGCCTGTCGATATGCCCCTACAAGTGCTACTTGGTGGCACGCCAAAAATGCAGCGTAGCTTTAGCCGTAGCACGCCAGATTTGACAGCGTTAAATCTTGATAAAGTCGATTTGGCGGAAGCGGTCAAAGACGTGCTGCGTCATCCAACAGTTGCCAGTAAATCTTTCTTAATTAGCATTGGCGATCGTTCCATCACGGGTATGGTAGTACGTGACCAATATGTTGGACGTTACCAAGTGCCAGTGGCAGACTGTGCGGTTACCGCTTCTGCCCTTATTCCTGTCGATGGCAAACCGATGACAGGCGAGGCCATGAGTATGGGCGAGCGTACCCCAGTTGCTTTGATTAATCCTGCTGCATCTGCGCGCCTTGCCGTTGCCGAAGCCATTACCAATATCGCAGGGGCGAATATCGCCAAGCTATCAGACATTACCTTGTCGGCGAACTGGATGGCAGCCTGTGGTGAAGACAAAGAAGACCAAGCCTTGTTTGATGCGGTGTATGCCGTGGGCGAAGCGCTTTGTCCGGCACTTGGTATTGCCATTCCTGTGGGTAAAGACAGCTTGTCAATGCGGGCGAATTGGTCAGATGAGCAAGCAAACAAGTCTGTGGTGTCACCCATGTCGCTCATTATCACTGCCTTTGCCCCTGTGCAAGATGTCACCAAAACCTTAACCCCAGAATTGCTAAACAGCTCAGCGCTTGGCGAAACCGCCTTTTATCGCTTAGACTTATCAAAAGGTCAGTTCCGCTTGGGTGGCTCAATCCTTGCCCAAACCCTAAGCCAACTGGGTGATACTTGCCCAGATTTGGATAATCCGCAAGATTTAATTAACTTTTTTAACTTTATCCAGCAAGCCAACAACCAAGGCTTAATCACCGCATATCATGACATTGGTGATGGCGGTTTGCTTGCCACCATCGCTGAGATGCAATTCACCAGTCGTCAAGGCGTAAAATTGGTGTTAACTGATGATAATTTACTCGGTCAATTGTTTGCTGAGGAACTCGGTGCGGTGATCCAAATTAAAACCCATCAGGTGGCTCAGTTGTTAGCGCTTGCCGAAACCACAGGCGTCAGCGAGCTGTTAAGCTTGGTCGGTCAAAGCACCGATGAGGACAGTTTACTCATCCAAACAGCCACGCAAAATTTACGTTTTGAGCGTAGCGAGCTTGAGCAGGAATGGAGCAAAGTGGGCTACCATATCGCTAAAAACCGTGACAACCCCGAATGCGTACAACAGGCCTTTGATTTGATTGGTGATAAATCCCATCAAGGCTTAATTGCGCAAGCCAATTATGATCTCAACCAAGCGATTGAAGCCCCGTATATCAATAGCCGCAGCACACAGCCTAAAGTCGCCATTTTGCGTGAGCAAGGCGTGAATGGTCAGCTAGAAATGGCAGCAGGCTTTAAACGCGCAGGACTAGAAGCCGTCGATGTGCATATGAGTGACTTACTCAAAGGGCGTGTCAACTTGCGTGACTTTGATGGGCTGGTGGCTTGTGGCGGCTTTAGTTATGGCGATGTGCTTGGCGCTGGTGCTGGCTGGGCAAAATCGGTACTGTTCCATGATGAACTACGCATGCAATTTGTGCGATTCTTTACCCGACCAGAAACCTTCTCGCTTGGCGTGTGTAACGGCTGTCAGATGATGAGCCAGCTTAAAGACTTGATACCTGGCGCAGAGAATTTCCCCCGTTTTATCGCCAATAAATCGGCACGCTTTGAAGCGCGCACGGTGAATGTGAAAATTGAACGTACCAAGTCGGTGCTGTTAAAAGGCATGCAAGAGAGCATTCTACCGATTGCGGTGGCACATGGCGAAGGCTTTGCTACGTTGAGCAATACCGATATCGCAGGGATGAGTGCACATGGGCAAATTGTGATGCGTTATGTGGACAGTCTCGGCACACCAACCGAGCATTATCCGCTCAATCCAAATGGCTCACCACAAGGGGTGACAGGAATTTGTAGCACCGATGGGCGTGTGACCTTGATGATGCCACACCCAGAGCGCAATTTGATGGCGTATAACCACAGCTGGAAGCCTGAAGCGTGGGACAATGACGGGGCGTGGATGCGGATGTTTAGAAATGCTCGGGCATTTTTAAGATAAGAGTTAAGATAAAAGTTAACATAGATAATTTTTTTAAAAAAGGATGGCAAAAGCTGTCCTTTTTTAATGAGCTAAGCTAACCCGACTAAGGCAATAAAGACTGGGTGATAAAAGCTATCACGATAAAAGCCTTGGCTTGGTCAAAAACTAGCAACAATTTACAAACAATACACGATAACAAGAGAAAGGTATATGTTATAATAACTTAATCCTACATAGACTAAGTTAAGTTTCATTAACAATGCCTTGTAAGCCCATACAGTTCTTATAATATATCGAGGAAAATCCCATGAATAGTAAACTTTTAGCCACTGCCGCTATCACAGCGTTGTTAGCCACACAATTTGCCAATGCAGAATTGGTTATCTCGCAAAACGGTCAAACTCAAAAAGTTGGTGAAGCCGCAGCTCAACCTGCAGCGGTCACAAAAGCGCCTAAAACCGCCAAAGTAGAAAAAGTTAAGCCAAGCAACAGCACCAGCTACAAACTAGACCCAAACCATGCCAATGTACGTTTTGCCATTGACCATTTTGGCACGACTACCAATACCGGCGGATTTTACGGCTTAACCGGTGACATGGAATACAACCCTGCCAAGCGTATGGGCAGCATCAATGTTGATATTCCAGTTAATTCGTTAAATACGGGTAGCGAAGCGTTTGATAAACATCTCAAAAGTGGTGATTTCTTCGATGCTGAAAAATATCCAACCGCTAACTTTAAATCCACCAAATTCCATTTCAAAAATGGCAAAGTAACGAAAGTTGACGGTAACTTGACGCTATTGGGTAAAACCAATCCAGTTAGCTTAAAAGCCACTAAATTTAATTGCTACAACAGCCCAATGCTGAAAAATGCGCAAGTATGTGGCGGTGATTTTGAGACTACCATTGACCGCACCAAATGGGGCATGGATACCTATGTCAAAATGGGTTTTGCTAAAGACGTCAAACTCAATATCCAAGTTGAAGCGGTACAACAATAATTTTTTAGCAAACAATGAAAGTAATCAAAAAGATCAGCGTTGGCTGGTCTTTTTTTATGGCATTCTGATAGGGCATCTTTCAACCAAGCCAAGCGGGGTTTATAAGCGTGGTTTCATGGGGCTGCGGTTTGATACAAAACCATACAGCACTATACAAAACGTAAATTTACAGTAGCCACACATAGCTTCATAATTTCTCAAAAACCTATACACCACTTTATTTAATTTATTTTTGAGGAAAACTTATGAAATCATTCAATACTACAGTAAAAAACACCTTATTAGCCGCAGCGTTGGTGGTGGGTTCTGCCAATTTAACAGGGTGTGGTTATAACGCTATGCAGGCGCAAGATGAGCAAATCAACGCGTCATGGTCAGAAGTAGTCAACCAATACCAGCGCCGTGCTGACTTGATTCCAAACTTGGTCAAAGTCGTTGAGCGTTATGCCCAGCACGAACAGGCGACCTTAACCCAAGTCACACAAGCGCGTTCACAAGCGACGACTATCAATGTGAGCGCCGATGTACTCAATGACCCAGCGGCTTTCCAACGTTATCAACAAGCGCAAGATCAATTGGGCGGTGCGTTATCGCGCCTAATGGCGGTGTCAGAGCGCTATCCCGACCTAAAAGCGGATAAACAATTCCAAGAATTGCAAGCACAGCTTGAAGGTACCGAAAACCGCATTACCGTGGCACGTGGTCGTTATATCCAAGACGTTCAAACTTATAACACTACCGTACGTCAATTCCCAACCAATATTACCGCAAAAGTGTTTGGTATGCATACCCGCCCAAACTTTACCGTGGCCAATGAGGCGCAAATCTCCACCGCACCAACCGTTGATTTTGGGAATAACAATACCAACACCACCAACACCGCAAATGCGGGCGGTCAGCCAGTGCAAAACAATGGTAATACTGCCAATGCCGGTGGTCAGCCTGTAAATAATTCGGCTACCGCGACAGCGAAACCCTAATTCACAATTGTTAACTGTATGGTTAAAGGTTAACAGTGAAGAAGATTTTTTTAAATAGTCTGCCATCAGTCGGTGGCAGGCTCATTGGATAAGATTTGCATAAATTGTCAGACTGATTTTTTAATTTTTAAAATAGTTGTTGAATTGACTACATCATAATAAAAAAATTGCATACTTTGAGGAAACACAGGTGTCATTGAATATTGTAAAGACACAGCCCAATTTACATCGCTCGCATAAACAGCCGCAAAAATTGTCATCACGTTTTTTAGCCAAGCGGTTAGTAGTGAGTACGTTTACTGCACTGACGATGGGCATTGGGCTTGCGATGCCTATGGCTGCCGTTGCAGAAACTGCCACAGCGACAGCCAATTCCGCAACCGTTACCGCTAAGCCCACACTACAAGATCATAGTGTTGAGGACATGGTTGCGATTGCCAAAACCGCACAAACCAATGAAGCGCTCAATGATGCTGTACTCAATAATGATGCAATTAAAGAGACGTTGGGCAATGATGCACTGCCGATACCAGGTGTCAATACTCAAGCAACCAGCAATTCGACAAATAGCAATCAGGCAACAGCTACCGCCAATACCCAGACTACTAAGACGCCTAAACAGTCAACCCAAGCCCCTGTTGCCGCTGATAAACTAATCCTCAATAACCCTGTCATTGATGAAGCAAAAATTCTATCGGCTAGTGATAAACAGGCGATTGAAACCAAACTGCGTAGTCTTAATGACCGCGGCTTGGCGCAAGCAGCCGTGGTCATTGTGCCAACCACCAATGGCGAGGATATTTTTGACTATTCAATGAAAGTTGCTGATCGCTGGAAACTGGGCAAAAAAGACACCGATCAAGGTCTGTTGATGGTTGTTGCTGTCAATGACCGTAAAATGTACATTTTAACGGGCTATGGTCTTGAAGGTACCATTCCTGATGCCGTCGCTAAACGTATTATTAGCGACGATATAACCCCAAGATTTAAACAAGGCGATTATGCCGGGGGTATCACAGCGGGGATTAATCGCATTGAAGAACGCTTGACGACCGATCCTGCTATTTTAAAGCAAGCGGATGCCAATCGAGTCAATACCAATAGCAATGCCCAGTCAAATCAAGAGAGCGGTATACCGCTTATTTTCCTAGGCTTTTTTGGCTTTGTCGCTGGCATGATTTTGACCAGTATATTAGGGCGGTTTTTTGGTTCGATTGCTACGGCAGGTGGCATTGTAACGCTTGGTACAATCTTTGGTGCAGGGTTACTGGGCAGTATGTTTGTGGCATTTATTGTCTTTTTATTTTTGCTATTTCGTGGTGGCGGTCGTGGGGGCCGAGGCGGCGGTGGAGTTGTGTTCCTACCGGGTGGCGGCTTTGGCGGCGGTGGATTCGGTGGTGGCGGTTTTGGCGGCGGTGGATTTGGTGGCGGCGGTGGTGGCTTTGGCGGCGGCGGCGCTGGTGGCGATTGGTAATCAGTAGTCAGTAATCGGCTAGCTATTGAAACATCAGTTAAAAAATTGTGTTAACTTTATCCCTTATCATCAACTATATACTTCATTATTTTTTATGGAATTTTCATGAGCACAAATGACCCAATAACTGCAACGAATGGTGCCAACGAAGAAACCATTGCTTATACCTCACCGATGGCGACAGTGACTTCCACTGTGCCAAGTTGGGCTAGATGGTGGCGTCAAGTTGCGTTTATACCTAGCTTGCATAATCGCTGGTTAACACCTACTGCCCAACAACAGCTAAATCAAGCAATTACCGAAGCTGAGCAAGGGCATCGCGGCGAAGTGGTGTTAGTGATTGAGAATCATTTGCCCATTTCGTCCGCACGGCTACAAAACAGCCGAGACAGAGCGATCGAAGTTTTTGGGGATTATCGCGTCTGGGATACGCAGGATAATACTGGGGTATTGGTGTATCTTAATATCTGTGAGCGGTGTCTGGAGATTGTCGCCGATAGAGGCATCAATAGCCATGTGATGCCAACCATGTGGCAAGCGATGTGCGACAAGGCTATCGAAGGTATTAAAGCCAATCGACACATTGATAGCTTGGTTGCGCTATTGGGCGATGTGGGGCAATTGCTTCGTCAATATTACCAATTAGACAATGACCCAAGCGGCAACGAAATCGCTGACAAGATGATTTTTATAAAGTAGTTTTAAACTTAATTAGCATAGTGCGATGATGCAATCCTACCAAAAGCGATGTTACCCATCGCTTTTTTTATTGCTCAGCTTTTATTGCGCAGCTTTTAATACCCAACAGTAAGCGGGTAAACTTCAAAATTTGGTATCAAGAATTATTAAGGATTATCTTTGCTGTGCTAAAAAATTGATTGAAGGCTCGATAAAGGAATCGACAAATTTTGCTAGGCGAAATGATAAAATTTTACATATAATGAAACCGACATACTGCCACTCAGCTTGTTAGACAATTACGCAGTTAGACAATTAGGCAATTAGACCAGTCGTCATGTTAACGATAAATCATTACTTATAAAAATTTTGAGGGAATCCCATGCCAACGCTCACCAATAATATTCCTGATAGTATCGGTCAATTTTATCTCGGTCAAGACGTGTACCCAGAGTCTACACAAGGTCAAGCAACCCTATATGATGCAGCTGACTTAACAACCCACGCGGTGATTATCGGGATGACGGGCTCGGGTAAGACGGGTTTGGGGATTAGCTTACTGGAAGAAGCTGCGCTGGATAATATTCCGGTGATTGCGATTGACCCCAAAGGTGACTTGGGCAATTTGGCATTGACGTTTCCAAATTTGGCAGCCAGTGACTTTGAGCCATGGATTGATAGCGGCATGGCAAGTCAAGCGGGTATGAGTGTGGCAGAGTTTGCCAAGCAAACCGCAGAAAACTGGCAACAAGGGCTTGGCAACAGTTTTCAAACCCCGGAGCGTGTGCAAGCACTCAAAGCCGCCAATCGTGTCAGTGTCTATACACCAGGTAGCGAGAATGGCTTACCCATTGCGCTACTTGGCAATCTCGTGCCGCCGCCCGATAGTGTCAAAAATGATGGCGAAAGCTACGCTGAGTATATCGATGCGACAGTGTCGGCACTGTTGGTGTTATTAAAAGTCGATGGGGATAACCTTGCCCCAGAGCATGTGTTTTTGGCACAGCTACTTAAAAACGCCTGGGACAATAACCAAACTTTAACCTTGGTGGATTTGATTACCCAAATCCAAACGCCAGCGTTTGACAAAATCGGCATCCTGCCGCTGTCACAAGTATTTGCGGATAAAGACCGTGGCGCACTGGCGATGAAGCTCAACACGCTTTTGGCATCGCCGAGTTTTGCCAGCTGGCTTAAAGGCATGCCGCTGGATGCTGGCGCACTGTTTTATGATAAAAACGGCAAAGCGCAAACCAGTGTGCTCAATATTGCCCATCTATCCGATGATGAGCGTTTATTTTTTGTCACCTTGTTACTCACCAATTTATTGGGCTGGATGCGCCGTCAGCAAGGCACCTCGACCTTGCGGGCAATTTTGTACATGGATGAAGTGTTTGGCTATTTACCGCCGATTGGCAATCCACCGACCAAAGTATTGCTGTTAACCCTGCTAAAACAAGCGCGTGCATTTGGTTTGGGGATTGTGTTATCGACCCAAAACCCAGTGGACTTGGACTACAAAGCATTATCCAACGCGGGTACTTGGTTTATCGGACGGTTGCAGACTGCCCAAGACCGTGAACGGGTGATGGATGGCTTGCTCTCTGCCAGCGGCAGCAGTGGACTGGACAAAGCGGCGCTCAATGCGTGGTTTGATAAACTCGGTAAACGCCAATTTTTACTGCACAATGTGCATGATGCTAGCCCTGTGATTTTTAGCACCCGCTTCACGCTCAACTACCTATCAGGGCCGCTTAGCAAACAAGCCATAGCACAGCTCAAAGCCAATAGCCAAGCGGCTGCTACCGACCCAGCGCAAGCGCAAGCCACCACGCCTGCCATCAATCCATTAGCAAGCACCATGAGTCAGCCGCCGGCCTTGCCCAAAGATGTGGGCTTGTATTATGCACCCAAAGACGGGGCGGGCGATGGTCAAACCTTCTATGAGCCTACTGCCTTTGCCTATGCGCGGGTATTTTTTAATGACAAAAAATCAGGCGCCCAAAGTCAGCAGCAGCTATTATTAACCACCGCATTTGGTGAGCCGCCGTTGGTGGTAGATTGGCATCAAGCGATTTTAAGTGATTTGACCTTTGAGCAGTTACAATCGGCTCCGCACCAACCCGCTGTGCTCAAACAATTGCCTACCCAAGCGCTCGACAAGGCATCATGGAGAACTTGGGAAAAAGCGGTGAAAGAAGCCATCCGTCAGCAGCAAGTGTTAAATCTGTGGTATGTCGATAGTTTAAAGCTGTATAGCGAAGTGGCAGAGAGCGAAGACGCCTTCCGCAATCGGCTCATCGTACCGCTGCATGAACAGCGTGATATCGCCATTGCCCAGCTGCGAGATAGCTTTGCTAAAAAACAAGACGCGCTAGCCAAAAAACTGCAAGCCGCCAATGAAAAATACCAACAACAAGCCGCTGAATCGAGCAAAGGCTGGCTTGATGCAGGGGTCAGTATTGGCTCTGCGGTCTTAGGCGCGTTTATGGGGCGTAAAGCGTTGTCACAGACCAATATCAATAACGTCAAACGTGCCATGAACTCGGTGGGCGATATCAATGCCAACAAACAAACCGTCGCAGAGCTTGATGTGATTCGTCAGCAGCTGCAGCAGGAGTTAGACAGCATCGGGCAGCAGTTACAAAGCCAAATCGACAGCTTGGCAACCACGTATGATGCTCAATCAATAGCACTTGATACGGTACAGATTGCCCCGGCAGCGAAGGATATCACGGTGTTGTTGGTCGGCGTGTTGTATCAGCCGCTATAAACAGACGCAATATAAACCTTTTGACCCTATTAAATTTCGCGGAATGCGGTATGCCCCCAACGTCTGAATATGAACAGCAAGCCCAATATTTTCTTGCCAATATCTATGCCAGTGGCAATGGAATCGCTGCCGATGCCCATCATACTTAGGATATCTACTTGATGGTTTTTGATAGCCTATTGTTCTTATCGAGGCTATCTATCTTATCTAGGCTATTTTATTCAGCCTTTCATTGATGGCTTTTTAACAGCCATTGCTTTATTTTTCGCCAACTGCACCAATTATAATGCCTATGCGCCAAATGTAGCCAAAATGAGATACGCTGCGCCTAGGATGCGTTCACGAATTTGTAGGATGATTGAGCTATAATGACAACACATTAAAAGGAAAAAGCATGACACCCGTAGATATTATTACTAGTAAAGAAATGAGCGATATTGCACAAATTGTCAAACTTCATGATATTGATGTTCCCTTAGTCGCTGTGTATTGCGGCTCTCGCAAAGGCAATGACCCCGTCTATGTCCAATCGGCGTATGAATTGGGTAGGGCATTGGTTGAAGCAGGATTAGGTCTGGTATATGGCGGTGCGGTGATTGGCTGTATGGGCGCGGTTGCCGATGGTGTAATTGAAAAAAACGGCATTGCCGTGGGCGTGATTCCTGAGTTTATGATGGATCGAGAAGTGGCGCATGGTGGGCTGACGCGTCTGCATTTGACCGATACCATGCATACCCGTAAAGCCATCATGGCAGAGTACGCCAGTGCCTTTATCACCTTGCCAGGTGGGCTTGGCACGCTTGAGGAAATCATGGAAATTGCCACTTGGCGACAGCTATATCAACATGAAAAACCGATGATTATTCTCAATATCAATGGTTTTTATGACAAATTGATTGAACATCTACAGTTTACCGCTGAGCAAGGTTTTATGAAACCAGAAGATTTACAGCGATTAATCGTTTGTAATACTGTCGCCGATGCCATTGAACTCCTCAAACCGATTGTTAAAATGCCAGACACGATGAATGTGAATAAAATCTAACCTTGTGAGTAGCAAAAAAAAGACCTGAGTTAAAGGTCTTTTTTTGTATCCTTTTTTTGTATCCCTTTTTTGTAACAGTGTTATCTAGTCGAAAATCTTACCACGATTCATAATCCCATTGGGGTCAAACACTTGCTTGATGGCGCGTAAATAATCAATTTCTTCGTCAGGACGGGTATAATTCAAATACGGCTTTTTGGTCATGCCCACGCCATGCTCCGCTGAGATAGAGCCGTTGTATTTTTGCACCGTTTCAAATACATACTTGTTGACCATTTGGCATTTTTCAAAAAATTCGTCTTTGCTAAGGTTTTCTGGTTTTAAAATATTTAAGTGTAAATTACCATCACCGATATGCCCAAACCAGCACACTTGAAAATCCGGATAGTTTTGGCTAACAATGGCATCGATATCGGCGATAAACTCTGGCACGCGGCTGATGAGCACAGAGATGTCATTTTTGTATGGGGTAAATACCGAGATGGTCTCAGAGATATACTCGCGCAGTTTCCATAGCTCTTGGGCTTGGTGAATCGATTGGCTCATCACCCCATCAAGCACCCAGCCTTCGCTCATACAGTCTTCAAAAATCTGCATCGCCATGTCCATAATCGGCTCGTAGGGCGCTTCAAATTCGAGTAGCGCATAAAACGGCGCATCGGTTTCAAACGGTTTTTGCACATGCCCTGTAGCAAGTAACTTGTCAACCGCGACATCATCAAAAAATTCAAACGCGGTCAAATCCATTTTGCTTTGAAAGGCTGACAGGATTTGCATGATATTGGCAAACTCTGGCACGCCAAGCACCATGACAGTTAGGTTCTTGGGCTGGCGCTCTAGTTTGACTTGCACTTCGGTGACAATACCTAAGGTACCTTCTGCCCCGATAAACAAATGACGCAAGTCATAACCGGTGGCATTTTTTATCATGCCTTTATTGAGGTGCAAAATATCTCCTTTACCTGTCACCACGGTAAGACCTAATATCCAGTTGCGGGTCATGCCGTATTTGATGACCTTGATACCGCCGGCATTGGTGCCAATATTGCCGCCAAGCTGGCTTGAACCGGCTGAGGCAAAGTCCACCGGGTAGTATAACCCTTGCTGCTGGGCAAAATCTTGCAGCGCTTTGGTGACAATACCAGCTTCCACTTCTACCATGCGATCGGCAGGGTAGAAGGCAAGCACTTTGTTCATTTTATCCAGGCTAATCACTACCTCGCCATTGGCGGCAACCGCCCCTGCAGATAGCCCTGTCCGTCCACCGCTTGGGGTAATGACGATGTTAAGCTCATTACATAGCTTGACGATGGCTTGCACTTGCTGGGTGGATTTTGGGAAGACAATGGCGCTGGCATTGGGCTCAAAATGCTTGGTCCAATCTTTGCCCCAAAAGCCCAAACTGTCCGCGTCGGTTTTGATTTGGTGTTCGTCAAATCCTTGCTGGCGTAGTTGTTCAATGAGCGTATTGATGGCGGTCTGATTAGCAGTCATGGTGTGGCTTTTACCCATATGTTTATACAGATTGAAAAGGTTTTTGAGGCTCTATCATAGCATAACTAACGGCATAAATTTTGACAAAAACACTGGCGATTGATGAAGAATTTTTTACCCATAAGACAAAAAAATCATGCCATCTTGCTGGAATTTCACCACAAAAAACTCAGCAAGTGTGATAGGATAATTGACTAAAAATACTGACTAGGGGTTGTTATGGCACAAAATCTATCACTTGAAAAAGACAAGATCCGCTTTTTGATGCTTGAAGGCTTGCATGACAATGCCTTTAAAGTGCTGTCAGAGGCGGGCTATCACAATGTTGAGAACATCAAAACCGCCTTAGACCCCGAAGAACTTATCGAAAAAATCAAAGACGCCCATTTTATCGGCATTCGGTCTCGCACCCATTTGACCCGCGATATTTTAGAAAAAGCCGAAAAGCTCATCGCCATTGGCTGTTTTTGTATTGGCACCAACCAAGTGGACTTGGAAGCTGCCCGTGAGCTGGGTATCCCTGTCTTTAATGCCCCTTATTCTAACACCCGCTCTGTCGCGGAGCTTGTCCTTGCCGAAATCATCATGCTGATGCGGGGTATTCCTGAAAAAAACGCAGTGGTACACCGTGGCGGCTGGAACAAATCTGCCAAAGACAGCTATGAAGTGCGCGGCAAAACTTTGGGTATCGTAGGTTATGGCTCTATTGGTACTCAGTTATCGGTACTCGCTGAAAGCCTTGGTATGAAAGTCATCTATCATGATGTGGTCACCAAATTGCCATTGGGCAACGCCACCCAAGTGGGAAGTCTAGAAGAACTGCTTGGTAAAGCCGATGTGGTCACCTTGCATGTGCCAGATTTGCCAAGCACGCGTAACATGATTACCGCTACAGAATTGGCGGCCATGAAGCCAGGCGCGCATCTTATTAATGCGGCGCGTGGCAAATGTGTGGATATCGATGCGCTAGCAGCAGCCCTGCAAAGTGGTCATATCTTGGGCGCGGCGATTGACGTGTTCCCCAAAGAGCCAAAATCAGCGGATGACGAGTTTGAATCACCACTGCGCGCGTTTGACAATGTGATTTTGACACCGCATATCGGCGGCTCAACCCAAGAAGCCCAAGCCAATATCGGTCTTGAAGTGGCAGAAAAATTTGTGCGTTACTCGGATATGGGTGATACTGCAACCTCAGTGAATTTCCCAAATGTTAGTATGCCGCAAAAAGAAGGTACGCATCGTTTGCTACATATTCACCAAAACGTGCCTGGCGTGTTGTCACAGATTAACAAATCCTTTGCCGATGCCAATATCAATATTTTTGCCCAAAGTCTGATGACTGAAGAAGATGTGGGCTATTTGGTGATGGATGTGGGTAGCGGCGATTCTGCGCAAGCGGTTGAAGCACTCAAAAATATCCCAGAAACCATTCGGGTGCGGGTGTTGTTTTAATTGAAAATGCTTAAATTTTTTGAAATAGAGAAACCAGCTAATTAAGCTGGTTTTCAATATTTATTATGCTAACTTTCTAAGAATATATTGGAATTCTTGATATTCTACGGTATCACTAAAAGCTTGTAAAATCGTGTCTAGGTTTTCCCTGTCCATAATTTTAATTGGAATATCCGCTGAGCTTGGGTCAAAAGTAAAGCTTATCATATCAATTTTAGCTTTGCGTTTATTGCATAGCGTTGGATTGTTTAAATTAAGAATAGTAATTGCCTGTTCGGCTCTAGTAGATTTACTTTCAAGCTCGCCTGCAAGATTAATTTTAATTTCAATATCACATTCAATCATCAAGGGGTTTAAATCTAATTCTTGATTTCCTTTTGCATTGTCGCATTGCTTGGGTGTTTTACAAGAAAGTAGCAGATTATTATAGTCGTAAGTGAGTGCGGGATATAAATTCCTACTTTTTACATGCTCAATAGTTACTTGAGTTTCCAATGCTTGACAACAATAACAACATAAATTCTTCTGCTCAGGTCTTAATTGTTCCCGTAGTATTTCATAGCCATCTTTATAATCTTTCCCTAAAGTCCAACCGTTAGGTTTTTCATTTTTGACCCAATCTTCAACTTGAACAGGCATAGAAAGTTTTTTACTAATGAATTGCATTGCTTAACTCACTTTATTTTGAGCAAGTTTTGCTTGGGCAAGCATCAATCTCACTTTTAGCAATTCGGTATTACTGGATGATACCTTTTTCGCTATGTTATTGATTTGGCTTTCCGCACTTTCCAGTTCTTTATGGCTAATCGCTCGGCGAATACCATTAAAAGCTTTATCAATTTCTGGCGTGCGATAGGGAACGTGAAAGACATCGTTTAAAACGGTATTGGCATCTTCCCCATAGACATTGCCAATGGTTTGCAGTTGTCCATTATCAAGTGAGTAAACCAAAATATCTTGGCGGTCACTGACGATATGCGGTGAGTGTGTGGTTAGAATAAATTGGACTTTGGGAAAGGTGCGAACAAGTTTGTCGATAAGGTCGTGTTGCCATTTTGGGTGCAGGTGCAAATCAACTTCGTCAATCATGACAACGCCTTCGCCTTGAAGTGGGTCGTCTAGGCTTGGGTTGAGAATGGCTAAACGTCTAGCAATGTCACCAACAAGGGCAAGTAATGATTTTTCGCCCTGAGAGAGTTGATTAACGTCTAATTCTTCGCCGTCTTTTTCAACTATCATAGTCGGTGTGCCTTGACGGCGTATGCGTGGGTTTTTAAATTCTGTAAAATATTCAATAGATTTGCGAACAGCATTTAAGGAAGGCTTACCTTGATAATTAATTGTAGCTTTATAATCATCTAAATTTTTAGTTATTCGCTCAAATTCCTGTTCGGCATGAAATATTTGTTCTTTAATTTCGCCTAAATGAGTATAAATTTTTGCTCTATCAAGACCTTCTGAGAATTCCAATTGATTTTCTAAATCTTGTTCTTCTAATCGTAGTAATTGAATATTTCTTAAATAAGGCATTTCCTCTTTAGTTTGTTTGTCGAAACCAAGTAAAATTGTTTCATTCTCTATATCTTCAATATCACGAAACCATTGAAAAAACTGATTATAAGATAGTCCAGCACTAAGAGCATTTTCATAGCCAGTTAGTATATTTGTAGTAAAACTTTCATTCCAATTAAAAGGCTTGTGGTTAATATCTCTGCTATCACTATAATACACAATCAAAGGTAGACTACTAATAAGCCCTAATTCATAATCTCGAAAGTAATTTGAAAACAATTCATCAAGATTATTTCCATTTTGTAAATTCGAGCTAGTCCAATTTGGTAATCTATCTTTTACAGTTGTAACAGACCAATTCAAGGACTTTTCAAATCTATTTAGTAGAGATATTTCAATACTCGCTTTATCAAATTTATTATTAATTTGAGAAATATCTATTGAACTACCAAATTTATTTTCTTTACCTTTAAATAAATCAAGAAACCAACTTAACCCAGTTGCTAACGCTTGCAAAATTTGCGATTTACCCGCTCCATTATTTCCCACAATTACCGTTACATTACTTGCTCTATCTTCAGTCGGAGCAAAGTCAATCGTCAAATCCTCAAATCTGCCATAATTTCGTAACTGTAATTGTTTGATTTTCATCATGTTTTCCAATATTGATAAGCGTTAAAAAACCCCACTCAAATCGCTTGAGTAGGGTTAATATAGCATAAATTATTAGGCAGAAATCGCTAACTATTTCGCAATTTTTTTATATTTCATGCGTTTTGGTTCGGCATCCGCGCCCAACTGTTTTTTGCGGTATGCCTCAAACTCTGAGTAGTTACCATCAAACCAAATCGGACCTTCTTCTTCAAACGCCAAAATATGGGTGGCAATACGGTCTAAGAACCAGCGGTCATGCGACACCACCATCACCGTACCAGGGAACACTTCCACCGCATCTTCAAGCGCGCGCAACGTCTCGACATCAAGGTCATTCGATGGCTCATCGAGTAACAGCACGTTTGCCCCTTGTTTTAAGGTTTTAGCAAGTTGCAGACGGTTACGCTCACCACCCGACAGGCTACCGACCAGTTTTTGTTGGTCTTGACCTTTAAAGTTAAAGCGTCCGATATAGGCACGGCTAGGTGTGGTGTATTCGCCCACGGTAATCATATCAAGACCGTCGGAGACTTCTTCCCACACGGTTTTTTTGTCGTCAAGCTCATCGCGTACCTGTCCCACATACGCCACTTTCACTGATTCACCCACTTCAACTGTGCCCGTATCTGGCTTGTCTTTGCCTGTAATCATGTTGAACAAGGTCGTTTTACCTGCACCATTGGGTCCGATAATCCCCACAATTGCCATCGGTGGCACAGTGAAGGATAGGTTTTCGTATAGCAAACGGTCACCAAATGATTTTGAGATATTGTTGACTTCAATGACTTTGTTGCCAAGGCGTGGTCCTGGTGGAATGTAGATTTCGGCGGTTTCGTTACGCTGTTGGAATTCTTTGGAGTTTAATTCCTCAAAACGTTGCAAGCGAGATTTGGACTTGGCTTGCTGACCTTTTTGGTTTTTACGCACCCATTCAAGCTCTTGTTTGAGCGCTTTGGCAAAGGCTTCTTCTTGTTTTTGCTCTTGTTCTAGGCGTTTATTTTTTTGCTCAAGCCACTCAGTGTAGTTACCTTGGTAAGGGTAGCCATAGCCACGGTCAAGCTCCAAAATCCACTCTGCCACATTATCAAGGAAATAGCGGTCATGGGTAATCGCTACAATAGTGCCGCTATAGTCTTTTAAGAAATGCTCAAGCCAAGCGACTGATTCAGCGTCCAAGTGGTTGGTAGGTTCGTCAAGGAGCAGCATATCAGGCTTTGATAGTAATAGACGGCATAAGGCGACACGGCGTTTTTCACCACCCGATAATTTGCTCACGTCAGCATCCCACGCGGGTAGGCGCAGCGCATCGGCGGCTTTTTCTAACTGGTTGTTGAGGTTATGAGCATCCCATGCTTGGATGATGTCTTCCATTTTGCCTTGTTCGGCGGCAAGTTTGTCAAAGTCGGCATCGGGTAGCGCATATTCACCGTAAATTTCATCAAGGCGCGCCAATGCGTCTAGGGCTTCACGCACACCGTCTTCCACGTTGCCGCGCACGTCTTTGGCAGGGTCTAGCTGCGGTTCTTGGGCAAGGTAGCCAATCTTGATACCCGCTTGCGCACGCGCTTCACCGTTATACTCGGTGTCCACGCCTGCCATGATTTTAAGCAAGGTTGATTTACCGGCGCCGTTGAGACCCAGCACACCAATTTTTGCACCTGGGAAAAAAGACAAGCTGATGTCTTTTAGGATTTCCCGTTTGGGTGGAACAATTTTTGATACCTTGTTCATGGTATAAATATATTGAGCCATGTTTTTCCTGTTTAAGTTAGCTAATAGCAAGTGAAGGTAAGACGTATTATCCACGCCAAAAAATTTGAAAAATGGTAAGATTTAACCGCTTATTATCGCATTGTTAACAGGGTGGGGCAAGGTAAAAGCCTAGTGATAAATCATTTGCAAACCCCATACCGAATAGGCAAAAACTTTTACAAGTCATGGACAGTGGTTGTGCTACTATCAAACGGCAAATAACCAAGTCACAGATAGCATAGTAGACAACAAAATACACAAGGAGAGAACCATGTCGGATTTACAATTATCGATTCACCATAACCAGCAATCACAACGCTTTGAAACCACCGTTGACGGCACTACTGCTTACATTAGCTATGTGGATAATGGTGATGTCATCGTATATGACCATACCATTGTGCCAGACGCGATTGGCGGGCGCGGTATTGCAGGGGCGTTAACCAAGCACGCGCTAGACTATGCCCGTGAGCAAGGTAAAAAAGTAGTGCCAGCCTGCTCTTACGTGGCAAGCTACCTGCAAAAGCACCCCGAATACAGTGATTTAAAAGCTTAAACTTTTATCAATGTGTCAACACGCCAATAAAAAAACCACATAAGTTGATGTGGTTTTTTTATAGCTAGGGTTTGCTCATCATTTTTTCTTGGTAGGTCCAAGTAGCATACCCATTTGACGACCTTCAACTTTTGGTTGTTGTTCAACATTGGCAACATCGGTCGTATCGGCAATGACTTTTTCAAGCTGCTGCAAGCCAATTTGTTGGTGAGCCATCTCACGACCACGGAAGCGAATGGTGACTTTGACTTTGTCTTGGTCTTCCAAAAACTCACGGATTTTACGAAGTTTGACTTGATAGTCGGCTTCTTCCGTACCAGGACGCAATTTGATTTCTTTAAGCTGCGTTTGTTTTTGGTTCTTTTTGGCTTCTTTGGCTTTTTGTTTTTGGTCGTACAGATATTTTCTGTAGTCCATCACTTTGGCAACAGGAGGCTGAGCGTCTGGTACTATCTCGACCAAATCCAACTCAGCATCACGGGCGGCCTGCAAAGCCGTTTTTATATCCACAACACCAACTTGTTCGCCGTCTTCTTTGACTAAGCGTACCTCTTTGGCACGAATTTCCTCGTTGATGTCTAATCGGTTTGAACTCTTAATAATACTTACTCCTACGCTGTTTTTGATTTGACGCGCCCTTTTTGGGCGGTCGCTTGGTTAACCAAGTCAATAAAGGCGTCGATACTCATCACGCCAAGGTTGTCACCTTCGCGAGTACGGACGTTAACTTGGTTGCTTTCTACTTCTTTATCACCCATGACAATCATATAAGGAATGCGTTCAAGGGTGCGTTCTCTAATTTTAAAGCCAATTTTCTCATTACGCAAATCGGTGATCACACGAAGTCCGGCTTGATTCAATTGTTCGGCGACTTTTTGACAGGCTGCCGCTTGGTTGTCGGTAATATTCATCACCACGACTTGCTGCGGTGCAAGCCAGACTGGCATCCAACCGGCGTAATGCTCGATGAGCATACCGATAAAGCGTTCAAATGACCCCAAAATCGCACGGTGGAGCATTACAGGGCGCTCACGTTCGCCTTGCTCATTGACAAACTCCGCACCTAGTCGTTCTGGCAGGTTAAAGTCAAGCTGCAGTGTACCGCATTGCCATACGCGGCCAAGACAGTCTTTAAGGCTAAACTCGATTTTTGGCCCATAAAATGCGCCTTCACCTGGCAGATACTGCCAGTCAAGCCCGGCATTATCCAACGCATCTGCTAAGTCTTTTTCTGCCAAGTCCCACAGCTGGTCAGCACCGACCCGTTTTTCTGGGCGAGTCGAGAGTTTCATTTGCACGTCATCAAAACCAAAGTCTTTATACACATCAAGGGTAAGCTTGATAAAGTCTTGGGCTTCTTGTTTGATTTGCTCATTACTACAAAAAATATGGGCGTCATCTTGGGTAAAGCCACGTACCCGCATGATGCCATGGAGTGAACCTGACGGCTCATTACGGTGGCATGAGCCAAACTCAGCAAGACGCAATGGCAAGTCACGGTAAGATTTTAACCCTTGATTGAACACTTGCACATGACACGGGCAGTTCATCGGCTTGATGGCATAGTCACGTTTTTCACTGTGGGTGGTGAACATCATGTCGCCATAATTTTCCCAGTGACCTGATTTTTCCCATAGGCTTCTATCGACGATTTGCGGGGTTTTGATTTCAAGATAGCCGTTATCTTTTTGTACTTTTCGCATATACTGCTCAAGCACTTGCCACATCGTCCAGCCATTGGGATGCCAAAACACCATGCCCGGCGCTTCTTCTTGCATGTGAAATAAATCAAGCGCTTTACCAATTTTACGATGGTCGCGTTTTTCCGCTTCTTCGATACGCTGGATATAGGCTTTTAGGTCTTTTTTATCTGCCCAAGCGGTACCGTAAATACGTTGAAGTTGCTCGTTTTTGGCATCACCGCGCCAGTAGGCACCACTCATTTTGGTGAGTTTAAAGGCTTTTAAGAAACGGGTATTGGGCACGTGTGGTCCACGGCACATATCAACATATTCTTGGTGATAGTATAAACCCATTTGGGTTTCATTCGGCATATCTTCGATAAGACGTAATTTATAAGTCTCGCCACGGTCTTGGAATACTTTGATAACCTCGTCACGCGGTGTCATTTTTTTGATAACATCGTAATCTTGGTTAATCAATTGCGTCATGCGCGCTTCGATTTTTTCCATGTCTTCTGGGGTAAACGGGCGCTCGCTGTAGATATCGTAATAAAAACCCTCTTCAATCACAGGACCGATAACCATCTTCACCTCAGGATACAGCTGTTTGACAGCATGACCCAGTAAGTGAGCGGTTGAGTGGCGAATGATTTCCACACCTTCCTCGTCTTTTGGCGTGATGATTTGAACGCTGGCGTCTTCGGTAATCGGGTCACACGCATCAACTAATTTGCCGTTGACACGTCCTGCAACGGTGGCTTTGGCAAGCCCTGCGCCGATACTTTGCGCCACTTCCATGACTGACGTTTGCCCATCAAATTGTTTAATATCGCCGTTTGGTAAGGTAATGGCTACCATAATTGCTCCTGTTGTCCTTTGGCAGTGATGACCGTTACTATCGGTCATGTAACCGTGAGAGATGGGAATAAAAAAAGGGAAAAACTCTGCCAATCCAGACTTACCGTGTCTCGATAGGCATTACAATCCCATGAATTCGTCGCTTTGCAAAAAGCGTAAACAAGATATTATAGCAAATTGCGGTGATGAAACCAACTTGCTGATTGAATTGCTTGCAGTGATGACAGAAAATGAGGCAGCTCACGATAGCCGCGTAAAAAACACTGCAATAGTCGACAGCTAATGATTGGTATCTGCAATTTGACTGGGTGTCTTGACACTAAGCTGTGGGGTCTTTAGCCGAACAAGTTACAGGAATAATCTAGATTACCCGTGGCAAAACTTATATAACTACAGCATAGTGAGTGCTATGCTTCATAACAATACGATTGATTAAGGGCATTTTTATGTCAGTTGATTTTTCCAATACATTAATTGTGGCGGTCTCTGCCACGGCATTGTTTGACCTATCGGAGTCTGAGCGGTTTTTCCAACAAGCGTTAACCGAAGATCCAGAAACGGCGATTGATAAATTTCGCAGCTATATGATTGAACGTGAAAATGATCCCTTGCAAACTGGGACGGGTTATCCGCTTATCAAAGCCTTACTCAATCTCAATCACCATTGTGTAGCCGATGACAAGGGCGAGGGCATAGCTGCGCCCATGGTTGAAGTGGTGATTATGTCAAAAAACAGCCCAGATACCGGTATTCAAGTATTAAATGCGCTGCGTAGTCATGGACTACCGATTAGTCGCTCGGCATTTACCTCAGGCGAAGGGGTGGCAGATTATGTGGCAGATTTTAAGGTGGATTTGTTTTTGACCACCAATCATGAAGATGCCCAGCAAGTCACCGATGCAGGCGTGTGTGCCTGCGCGATTTTGGATGCGCCGCCCATTGATATGAAAGAGCTAGACACCAATCAGCTACGCATTGCATTTGATGGCGATGCTGTGTTATTTGATGAAGCAGGGGAACTATTGTCGCGCCAGCAAGGACTCAAAGCGTTTCATGATTATGAAGCCAAAATGAGTGATGTGCCGATGAATAAAGGCCCGTATGCGGATTTTTTAATTAAACTCTCTAAACTACAAAAACGCCTGCCTGCTAAAATCAAGCATCCACCGATTCAAATTGCACTGGTGACCGCGCGCAATGCGCCTGCTGATTTGCGCGCGATTAAGACATTGCGTGATTGGGGCGTCAATGTGGATTTGGCGTTTTTTTTAGGTGGCTTGGATAAACGTCATGTACTGCAAACCTTTGCCCCGCATATTTTCTTCGATGACTCCATTCATAATTACGAATCTGCTAAAGGCGTCGTACCTTCAGGACTAGTGCCTTATAGTTCAAAATCAAAATTGTATGTCAAACAAGCGGATGCCGCGGCAACCCAAAACCTGGTTGAAATTCATCAAGGATAAAATTCATAGGTTGTATAAAAAATCCCATATAAAAAAAATACCGCTTATTGCAAGCGGTATTTGTTCTTGAACATTGGAATTGAACATTGGATTAGTGGTCAGATGCACCTGACGCACCGATACCGGTTAATGAACGTACATACTGTGCATCAAAGCCTTTTCTATCTAACTGCGCGCGTGGTGAGTTGTCAGTGATAGATGCGATCCACGCCAGAATGAAGGTCACAGGCATACTAAATAATGCCACGTTTTTGTATGGGAAAGCAGGTGATTCGTGTTTCATGATATCTACCCAAACCGCAGGTCCTAAGATAATCAGTAATACTGCGACGGCTAAGCCGCCAAACCCACCGATGACCGCACCACGAGTGGTTAGACCACGCCAGAACATCGCTAACAAAAGAATCGGGAAGTTAGCCGATGCCGCGACCGCAAATACCAAACTTGCAATGAACGCAAGGTTTTGGTTTTCAAAGATAATACCGGTCACGATTGACAATAAACTTAATGCAACCACGGTAATTTTTGATGCACGCATCTCTTCTTCAGGTCTCGCTTGACCTTTTCTGATAACACTCGCATACAAGTCATGGCTGACCGCTGAGGCGCCTGATAACGTCAAACCTGCCACAACCGCTAAGATAGTCGCAAAAGCAACAGCCGAGATAAAGCCTAAGAATAAGTTACCACCCACGGCATGGGATAAGTGAATCGCTGCCATGTTGGCACCACCGATGAGTGCTTGTGAGCTTACGCCATCTTTAACCACTGTCGTGAAATAATCTGGATGTTCAGCTAGGATAACGATGGCACCCAAGCCAATAATAACAATTAAGAAGAATACGTATGAAATACAGCTTGCAGCCACCAACACTGATTTACGCGCAGCTTTGGCATCTGGCACCGTAAAGAAACGCATCAATACGTGTGGTAAACCTGCTGTACCAAACAATAGACCCAAACCTAATGAGATAGATTCAATGGGATTATTAACCAATTTACCAGGTGACAAAATCGATTCGTGTTTGCTATGGGCAGCGACGGCTGACTTGAATAAATTTTCAAAACTAAAGCCAACATGGTTCATTACCATAAGGGCCATGAAAGTCGCACCTGACATCAATAAAATAGCTTTGATAATCTGCACCCAAGTGGTGGCTAGCATACCGCCAAACAATACGTAAACCATCATTAATATACCAACGATGATGACTGCGTAAATATAATCTAATCCAAATAATAATTGAACCAATTTACCCGCACCAACCATCTGCGAACCAAGTAGAGTGCAACGACGACCAACGTGCCGGATGCAGCAAAAATACGTACAGGAGTTTGGGAAAAACGATAAGATGCCACATCTGCGAAGGTAAATTTACCCAAGTTACGTAGCCGCTCAGCGATTAAGAATAAAATAATCGGCCAACCAATCAAGAAGGCTAGCGTATAAATCATGCCATCATAACCGACGGTAAAAACCATACTCGATAACCCCAAAAAGGTTACCGCTGACATATAGTCCCCTGCAATAGCAATCCCGTTTTTGGTACCTGAGATACCGCCGCCCGCGGTATAGAAGTCGCTAGCGGTTTTGTTTTGTTTTGATGCCCAGTAAGTAATACCGAGTGTTGCAAAAACGAAAATCAAGAACATGATAATGGCTGAGATATTCAGCGGTTGTTTTTTTACTTCGCCTTCTAGGGCGCCCGCTGCCCATGCTGGCATCTGTGCCATCAGACCCACTAGCGTCAAGCTTACGGCAGTTGAAACCTTGCCGATACGCTTGTGCAAGCCTTTAACAGCCAGGCCGTTATATTGTTGTTGTAACATGCCACCCTCCATGGTGTCAAAAATGATGTCAAAATTGTTATAAAAAGCACAATTTTAAAATTGAAAACCCAACACAATCCCTGTGAGGTTATACTTTACCACTGTTGATATCATCGATTACTTTACGAGTCATCGTGTCAAATTCGCCGTTTGCTTTGCTGACATATATCCAAGTGATGACTGGTACAAAAATCATAATGGCAACAACAATGTAAAAGCCAACAGGGACAGTCGAGCCTGCTGACAGTGGCGCAGCAAACATTTCAGGATCAAAGCCCACGAGTAACAGATAGCCAAACCACACAATTAAAGTAATGATAGAAAAAGTAAGTCCTAGGCTTGTTTTTCTCTTTGCCATGCTTTGGAATTCAGAATGATTAATGATACGCTGAATTTGTGCCTCATCCATGATAACGCTCCTTGTAAATGAATGAAAAAGACAACTCATTGATGATTGATTCAACAATCAGTGTCAAAACTGACAAGGAAGATAGCGATTGGGTGACAATAACAGTAGACAACAATATGGTGAAGCAAGTCCGCTATGCTAAACGTAATAGATTGTCTTAAATGATACAAACAATCTCATCTTCCTGATTAATTACTATTATTAAATGAAAATTGTTAAAAAATCTAGCTATTTTTTCTCTAACTGTAAAAAAATTGTAGAATGTTAGTTGAAAATTAGTGGCGGCCCTATCAAAGCACCCAAAATTATTATTGGACATAACTTGATAGTCATAATTGTGACTAATCATGATTGCACCATCATGACTGTAACGCCCAATGACCAGTAAAAATTAGCAAACTATCCATGATAGAAGATAAATGATAGAGGATAGATGAATCATTGAGCGTACCTACCGCCATTCAAACCAAACGGCCTTTATTTGCCTCGAGTTGTACACATACCGTCTTTGCAGTCTGCTGCGACTTTACCATAGACAAGTTGGGTCATCCAGTTGGGTACACGGTTGCGATGTCGCGCAAAAATAGGGTAAATCATATCACTGGCTTGTTTCACTACAGGCCATTCAAACACGGTTGCAAATGGCAGTTGTGCGGTTTTGTATAGCAGTCTTACAGCATCCATGCCTTTTTGCATGTTCCCCTGTTTATCTTGCACACACAGATAAGTCATTGCCTCATCTTCGCTAATACCAAATTTGGCAAGTTCGTCCCGTGCGTCATCAATCGGAACGATGCGAATGGCGTTAGGTTTTTTTTCTACCATATGCAAGGCTTCGGTACGGCAGACAGGGCAGGTATCATCATAGTACATGGTAATCATATTAACAGTCTCCGAAGATTAGCGTTTTAGGGCATCTAATACGGTCAAGTCGTTAAATTCAAAACCTTGATCCAGTAATGCTGTGGGCACAACGCGTTGCCCATCCAATAGTAACGTCGACATTTCACCAAACATGGTCTTGACTAGAAAGGCGGGCAGGGTCATCACAGTAGGGCGGTGCAACCAAGTGCCCATCGCATCGGTAAATGCAGCATTGCTAATAGGCGTTGGATTGGTCAAATTGTAAATTTGCTGAGTGGGCAGGGTGTGAGTCAGGTTTTGTTCAATGATAAAAATCACCGCGCGCACCCAATCACTACGGCTAATCCAGCTCATGATTTGCTGACCATTGCCAAGCTTACCACCGGTGCCCATTTTAAATGGGGTAATCAGTCGCCCAACCATACCCCCCTCGGGCGCCATCACCACCCCTGTGCGCACAATCGCAACTGGCACAGCATCTGTTACGGCATATTTTGCAGTATCTTGGGCAGTCAAAGCTAGCTGCTCCCATGCCTGACAAATTTCGTGAGCGAAGTCGGTTTTTGTCACGGGGCTGGTTTCATCAAGCGCAGTTGGGTCGTTTTCCTTTTGGATACCGTACCAACCGATGGCTGAGCCGCTAATCAATAGTTTTGGCTTGTTGCCGACTCGCTCAATATAATCAATTACCGCTTGTGTGGGTTTTAGGCGACTATCAAACAATTCTTGCTTACGTGCCTCCGTCCAACGGCTGTCGGCAATACCCGCACCTGCTAGATTGATGATGACATCATACGTCTGATCGGTGCTGGCAAGATCGTCATAGCTAATAACGTCGTCTGCGATATTTTTGGTTTTCTCTTTTTCTACAGAACGAGATACCCAAGTGACTGACGCAGTGTCACCTTTTACGCCATGGGTTTTTAACGATTGTGTTAATGCTGTGCCTAAAAATCCTGAACCGCCTGTGATAAGTATTTTCATCATTTCTTTCCTTTTTTCTGTCAAAACTGAAATTTATGGGTAAAATTTTTAGCTTTTTGGTAAAACCAATTTGCCAACGATTACACTACTTAAACCGCCAACTATACAGCATAACAGGTTAAAACTTTGCCAGTCGGATATGTTGCAGTCATTGTCCCAATCCAGCATTTCCCATCATTTCACAAACTTCTGAATCGTTGCCCCAAGCTTTAGGATACGATTGAGCGTAGTGGACGAAAGTTTTAGCATCTCGTTCGCCCAACTCGTCAGCGTATCGACAAATTGGTAGGTGTCTTTGATACGTTGCTGTATGTCTTTACTTTCTGTGGCAAATTCTGGCTCATTGATTAAATCCGCCAAGAATCCAACCGTCGGCGCAAGCTCTCGGCGATAGCGTTCTTCGACAATCACCTTAGCCAATTCCCACACATCCGTGCCCGTGGTAAAATAATCGCGCCTATCACCGAGCGTATGTACCGTTTGTACCAGATTTAAGCTCTGCAATTCCTTGATACTATTGCTCACATTTGAACGCGCCACGCCTAAGGTTTCTTGGATTTCTTCGGCATTCATCGGCTTGCCTGCCAAAAATAACAAGGCATGAATCTGGGCAACAGTACGGTTTACGCCCCATTTATTGCCCATTTCGCCCCAGTGTAAGACAAATTTTTCCATGGTCGGTGTGAGTTGCACTTTTTAGCCTTATATATAAATCAATTTTTAATTATTTTGAGCTTTTTATATATTTCTGTCAATACAGAAATTTTGAAAATTGTAAAAATTTTGTGGTTGGGTTTGGATTGTTGACCTTATAAGTCGCGTTTTATTTCCCAAAAAAAAATAATTTCGGTAAGATGAAGTGGTTTATTGTTTTTATTTTTTTGGTATAAGGATGACCCATGACGGCAACCCAAACACAACAGCCCACCTTTCAAAAAGTCACGTATGATGTTGCAGATAGTGTTGCGACGATTACCCTAAATGACCCTGCATCTTTAAATGCGCTTGACAGCACCATGAAAGGCGAGCTATTGCAAGCCTTAAGCCATGCTGAATATGACGATACCGCCAAAGTCATCGTATTAACAGGCGCGGGCAAGGGCTTTTCAAGCGGTGGCGATATCCGCGAGATGTTAGGCTCAACCGAAACCCGCCAAGCGGTGCTAAAAATGGCACACGGGCTGACCACCGGCGTGGGCGAAATCAGCCGAAAGCTGCGAAAAATCAGTAAGCCTATCATCGCCCGTATCAACGGAGCAGCGGCAGGGGCGGGCATGAATATCGCCTTGGCGTGTGATTTTCGGGTGGCAAGCGACAATGCCAAGTTTTTGCAGGCGTTTGTCAATATCGGGCTTGTGCCTGATGCGGGCGGGATTTATCAGTTAACCCAACTGATTGGGGCGGCAAAGACCACCGAGCTTGTGATGCTTGGCGAGCAGTTTGATGCCAAAAAAGCCCAAGATTTAGGCTTAGTCAATGCTATCGTTCCAGCCGATGAGCTTGATGCCGCGGTGAAAAAACTCACCGACCGTTTGACAAGCTTGCCAACCTTGGCACTGGCGGCAATGAAGCAATCGATTAATCAAGTGGCATTTGCAGGACTAGATATCGCGCTAGACCAAGAGGTAATTTACCAAATGCAAATGGCGACCAGTGAAGACTTTAAAGAAGGGATTACCGCCTTTATGCAAAAGCGTCCTGCTGAGTTTAAAGGGCGATAAAGCATAGGGCAAGCTCCTAAAAACCCTGCAAAAAATAGCGTCACCACCGACGCTATTTTTTTTGCGTACCATAATGCCCAAACTGGTAGCGGATTTTGTTATCACGGATTTCACCAATAAAAAAACGATATAAATTGGCGTGAAGATATTTCCAGCCTGTATTAAAATAGCCATCTTGCTGCAAGCGGCGTGGGTCAAAGCGAAAGGTGAGCGGTAGCATCTGATAACGGGTGATTTTTTTGGCGCGATTGACATAGTCACAATCTTCACACAAAGTTATAGACTCATCAAAGCCGCCCAATTGGTCATGCACGGATTTACTGGAAAAAATACACGCACCGACCGCCGTTGGCGATAAAAATTGGCTAACAAAAATACCTATGTTAAATAGCAGATAACCCACTGTAAACCAAGGTTTTAGGTGGTCAGCATTCATGTACACGCCGGCTACTTTCAAGGATTTTTTATCCAATAATTGACTGGCTTGTTGCAAAAAGTCTGCATCCAACCGCACATCGGCATCTAAGAACAGTATCCGTTCATTTTTGGCTAGGCTTGCCCCTGTATTACGACCCAAGCTGACGCCACGCTTTGGCATTTTATGTACGCTTATCGCGGGCAACTGATGGCGAAAACTGGCTGCAATTTGACAGGTGTCATCTTCGCTGTTGGAATCCACCACAATGACTTCAAAATTTTGGTAGCTTTGCTGGGCTAAGTCACGCAAAATATTACCGATACGTTCGGCTTCGTTTAGGGTAATAATCACGATGCTAATTGGCGTCATAAGCTTATTCACAAGGGCAACAATCGTTTAAAACGGCAGTTTTTAGATTTTTTATCATAAATGAACAATATGACGATTTGGTGATTGCTAAAAAAGTTTTGGCTGCTAAGCTAGGGCATGAGTAATCGAGCTGATGCAAGGTCCAATGGGCGATGGCATCGTAAAAATTTAGAAGGAATGAAGTATGTGCATTGTGGCGTTGGCTTGGCAGCTGTTTGAGGATAAGCCCTTGGTATTATTATCCAATCGGGATGAATTTTTGCAGCGTCCTACGCGCGCACTGCATGAATGGCAATTGCCGAATGGAAAAAAAATCATCGCGGGGCAAGATGCGCAAGCAGGGGGCACTTGGTTGGGTATCGATCCTGAGCATGGGCGCTGGGGGGTGATTTTAAACTACCGAGAGATTATCAAAGATAAGCCTGTCTTTGCCACCTCCCGCGGTCAGTTAATCCTTGATTATTTGAGTGGTGAGTGGTCGCCCCTAGCTTTCGCAAGGCAAATTGATTTGCCTTGCTACGATGGGTTCAATCTAGTCATCGGCGATCGGCAGCAAGCAGTGCTACTTAATAATAAAGGGTATGGCATCGAGGTATTGGCAAAAGGCTTATACGTGTTATCCAATGGTCAACCAAATACGGCATGGTTTAAAACGCAGAAACTGCGCAGGCGAGTACGACAAGAGTTATTGCCGCTGCTTGCTGGGCACGAGGATTGGCAAACAGCCAATTGGAAAAACGTGGCATTTGAGATACTTCAAGACAGTGAACAAGCGCCTATCACCCAGCTACCTGATACAGGTTTAGGTATGGAGACAGAGTTGGCGTTGTCTTCCATCTTTATTCCTACCAATCGCCTCGATAAGCTGCTGGGAAGTCGCTATGGGACGCGCGTGAGTAGCTTGCTCACCATCACTCATACAGGGTTTGATATGCAAGAAAAAAACCTTGAAAATGACACTATCATCCGTATCACGACCGATGTTAACGCCACATAATCAATGAAAAAAACAGCCGCAAAATAAAAAAAATAGACAATAAAATCGGCTATCCACCAACCGTAAGCTTAACCGATATGCCCAAACATCATCATCAGCTCAGTATCGAGCCTATCAAAATCCAATTCGATAGTGTTATCCAAAAAAATCACTTCAATACGGTTATCGGTTTGTGGCTCACAGGCCATCAAATCGAGCGAATCCGGGGTAAAATTCATGGTTTGCCATTGCTCATCATGCGTATGCTTGATATGAACCACCGATTTGATACGTTGCCAGTTGGGCAGTGCCAACAGCCATTCCATCAGCACAGTCATATCAATTGTCCAGTCGGCTGACACCCGCCAGCCGATAATTTGATAGCCGTTTTGTATATCATGATAGCGAAAGGGCAAGTCATCATTGGCAGCTGTCGGTGACTGGGTCGTGTCGGCTTGGATGGTGGATGGAGCGTGGGACTGAGCAAAGCTCGTTAAGCTAATTTGTTGGTAGTGACTACGCTCGGCAAGCACTTGGCTTGATTGCTTGAGCGCTTGTTGCAATTGCCGCAGATTATCTTCGCTCAGCGTTTGTTCTGCTTGCCAAATCAAGTTTGCTTTAGGGTTTAAGCCCTTTACCCATGCGGTCAGTTGGGTTTTTTGGGTGTCATCCAACCCATGAAAGCGATTAATCACCACCACATCACAAAATCGCACATGGGCTTGGTAGCCTTCATTGTCACGATAACGGGCATCTTGCCAATGACGCGCATTGACGATACTGATGGCGGATTTTAGCGATAGCGCAGTTTGCCAATGCGGTGCAGATAGTTGCTCAATCAGCTCGCGCGGGTGTGCCAGCCCTGTCGGCTCAATCCATAATCGGTCAGGTCTATACTCAGAAGTCAAGCGAGCAAGCGCAATCTGTAGCGGTAGTTGCGAAGTACAGCAGATACAGCCACCAGATACTTGTCGAATCGCTAAATCATGGTCAGCATTACCCGTCAATAGCTTTTCATCAATACCGATTTGACCTGCTTCATTGACCAAAATCGCCCACTTTTCTTGGTGCTGAAAATGCGTGATACAGGCATTGATAAAACTGGTTTTTCCAGAACCTAAAAAGCCCATCACCAGGTGACAGGCTGTATTTACAATCAACGGTTTTATCATAAAAGTTTTTAACTCTGTTAACCTAGCTTTCCTAATCCGTTTTTCTAATTGGCTTTTTTAATCCGCTGTCTTAAATAGCGGTTGTCTAGCTTTCTGCCCCATCGGGTACAAACACGTAGCCCACGCCCCAAACGGTTTGGATATAGCGCGCTTGCGAAGGGTTATCTTCGATGAGACGGCGTAAACGCGATACTTGCACATCAATTGAGCGCTCCATTGCGCCCCATTCACGGCCGCGTGCCAAATTCATCAGTTTATCACGGGTTAATGGCTCACGGGGATGTTGTACCAAAGCTTTTAATACACTAAATTCACCTGTGGTTAAGGTCACGATGTTACCATCACGTTTTAGGGTGCGCGTTGATAAATCTAATGTCCATGACCCAAATTCCACCACTTCCATTTGCTGACTGGGTGCGCCTGGCAATTCACGCGTTTGCCGACGCAACACGGCTTTAATACGTGCCAATAATTCTTTGGGGTTAAAGGGTTTTGGCAGATAATCATCCGCGCCTGCTTCAAGTCCTGCGATACGATCGGCATCGGAACCTTTAGCGGTCAACATAATAATCGGAATATCGGAGTTTTCTGCGCGTAAGCGATGGCAAATACTGATTCCGTCTTCGTTAGGTAGCATCAAATCCAGCACAATCAGCGAAAATAACTCGCGCTGCATCAGTTTGTCCATTTGGTTGCCGTCATGCGCAGTACGTACAATATAACCATCGTCTTCTAAGAAACGTTGCAACAAAGTGCGAAGGCGCGCATCATCATCAACGACCAAAATGCGCTGATTCATATCGCCGGCGGCTGATTGATTGGGGGTAGATTCTACAGTGGGGTTGATGTCGTCACTCATTGATTATTTTCCTCATTTTTATCGTCGATATTCCTATCACCCATATTCCTATCACTAACGTTATTTTCACTCGAATGTTGTTTTCGCTACATTATTTTCGTTACATAGTTTTTATAAATACCCAATTGTTTTTATAACCGCTAAATATGTTGCATTAGCGTGTTGCACTGAACCTTATAATTAATAGTTAGGACAGGCAATGCTATAAAATATATGGGTATAAAAATTTTTATTAGGGACTGATAAAGTTATTTTGAAACGATTGGTTACAACTTGCAAGCATTATCAATCTTATTATTTAGCCAAATTTGCGTGGTTATGCGATTATTAAAGCAAAAAAATGTGTCGATTGCTGTAGTGATTTTGCTAAAAATGCGACGTTAGCTTATAGGATCGTCACTTATTATAGTCATTACTTAGCAAAATTTTAGTCTAACGACAGCCATAGGACTGGCAAGGTAAAAACTCACTAAAGATTTTTGTTAAAATGGCGTTTACCTATTATCTTTTTGTATTGTTTTGTTATAATGCGTGAACTCTGAAGTTATGAGTTCATCCTTATAAGTGTTAGGCAAAAATATGACTACAAACGTTACTGCCATTGCGGCTAATCCAGCGGTAGATGTACTCTCTGAGCAAGTCCAGCAAGCCATTTATCAAAAATTAGCTGCCAATCTTGGTATCAAACTCAACCAAATGATGGCATTTGTCAAACTCTACGATGATGGCGCGACGATTCCGTTTATTGCCCGCTATCGTAAAGACCAAACCGGCGGGCTCGATGACGTGCAGTTGCGTAGTCTGGAAAAATCGCTGAGCTATGAACGAGATATGGCCATTCGCCGCCAAAAAATCATTGAGCTGTTGACTTCACAAAATAAGCTGACCGATGAATTGAGTGAACGCATCAATCAAGCGGCATCCAAACTTGAATTAGAAGACATTTATTTGCCGTATCGTCCGCGCCGCCGCTCACTGGCAACCCAAGCGCGTGAAGCAGGACTTGAGCCAATTGCCTTGGCGGTTTTAAATGAGTCGGTAAGCCCAGCCGCAGCATTATCAGATTACCAAGCGCCAGCGCCTGTACAGAATGAAAACGGCGAAGCCGAAGCGTCAATTTTTGAAGATAAAGAAAAACAGCTATCAGGCATCGGTGCCATTATTATCGATGAGTGGACACAGCAGCTTGACCTACTCGATAAACTGCGCGTCGGCTTTGGTAAAATTGCCCAAATTCATAGCCGTCTAGTGGGCGAAGAAAAACGGGAAGTCGGCGAAAAATACAAAGACTATTTTGACCACGCTGAAAGCTTGGCGCGTCTACCCAATCATCGATTATTAGCGATGCTACGCGGTCGCCAAGACAACGTACTGACGATTGCCATTGAAGGTGATGATGCGCCATTTATCCAGCAAATTAATCACGCATTTAACTTAACGGCTGCCGAGCCTAGTGAGCGTCAACAGTTTTTATTGTCACTGGGCAAAAAACTGTGGTTGGACAAATGGCGTCCGCATATTGAGCATCGTTTGCTCACAGAAAAACGCTTAACGGCTGAATCAGCAGCAATTGACGTGTTTGCAAACAATTTACAGCATCTATTAATGGCAGCGCCAGCGGGTCAAAAAACGATTCTAGGCGTCGATCCCGGTATCCGTCATGGCGTCAAAATGGCGGTAGTTGATAGCCTAGGTCATGTTGCCAAAAATAGCGATGGTAGTTTTGCAATTGCAACAGTGTATCCATTTGCCCCAGACAATAAAGTCGATGAAGCCAAACAAATCATTGCCGATTTACTCAAAAATCACCATGTGGATTTAATCGCCATTGGTAATGGTACGGCTAGCCGTGAGACAGATGCTTTAATCAAAGAAATTTTGGCAGAAAACAGCGCTCAAGGAAACGGCGATATCAAAGCCGTGCCTGTGGTGGTCAATGAGTCTGGTGCGTCTGTGTACTCAGCCAGCGAACTGGCATCGCAAGAATTACAAGAGCTTGATGTATCCATTCGTGGGGCGGTATCGATTGCCCGTCGTTTGCAAGATCCCTTGTCCGAGCTGGTTAAAGTCGATCCCAAAGCCATTGGCGTGGGTCAATATCAGCATGATGTCAACCAAACACAGCTAGCTGATAGTTTAACCAAAGTCACGCAAGACTGCGTGAATGCAGTAGGCGTAGATGTCAACACCGCAAGCCCTGCGATTTTATCTTATATCGCAGGTCTCAATGTCAATGTGGCACAGCAAATTGTCAACTACCGTAACGAACACGGCGCCTTTGCCAATCGTGAACAGCTCAAAAACGTGCCAAGATTGGGTGCCAAAACTTTTGAACAAGCGGCAGGTTTTTTACGCATTCGTGGCGGTGATGAGCCGCTAGATGCGACAGGGTTACACCCAGAAAACTACGAGATGGTCAAACAATGGCTGGCTTCAACTGACAACAATCTCGACGATGTGCTAGGCGACGAGTCAGCGCTCAACAATCTGACCGCTTCACTTATCGCTGCCGCAAACGATGAGGTTAACGATGCCGAGCAAGCAACGCTGAAAGCCGCTGCCATCAAACAAGAATTAGCCAAACCTGCACACGATCCAAGACCGAGCTTTAAAACAGCAAAGTTTCGTGACGATGTCAATAGCCTCAACGATTTAACCGAAGGCATGACGCTTGAAGGCGTGGTCACCAATGTGACAAGTTTTGGTTGTTTTGTTGATGTTGGCGTCCATCAAGATGGCTTGGTACATATCTCAGAGATGGGTAACGAGTTTATCGCCGATCCGTTAAATCATGTCAAACCAGGTGATATCGTCACCGTTCGCGTGATTTCAGTGGATGCCGAACGCAAACGCGTGGGCTTTAGCATGAAGTCAGACACCCCAATGGTAGCCAAACCTGCTGAAAAAGCACCCGCTAGTAAAGCAAAAAATACCAACCAATCAGTGGGTGGTACGGCGAAAAAATACGCAGACCCTACCGAGCGCGGCGGTAAATCAGCCAAACATTCGGGCAAACCCCAACGTAGTGACAAAGCCGCTAAACCGCAAAACCAAGGAGCCGACAAACCGCAAAAAATTGGTAGCTTAGGTGCATTGTTGGCGCAAGCAGGTCTAAAAAAATCAACATAAACCCCGCATCATTGGTAAACGTGCATCCAAATGGCTAAATCCATTTAGATGTTGCGATTGGTGATACAAGGTTTCGAGTGAGTGATGGTCAAATTTTTACAAGCATTTTGGCAAGCGACTCGCCCACGCACTTATCCATTAGCGGTGGCTGGCATCATAGTAGCCAATGCGTTGGCATACTCGCGTATTGGTAGCTTCGAAACCAAAAATTGGCAAATCTTTTTGCTAAGCCTATGGGTTGCCTTAGGCTTACAGATTTTATCCAATTTAGCCAACGACTATGGCGATGGCATACGGGGTACTGATGCCCATCGACTCGATAGACAGACTGCCCAAGGGACAATCAACCCCAAGACCCTCAAGAAATTAATCATAAGTTGGGCGCTGTTTATTTTTGGCTGCGGTATTGGCTTACTTTGGCTGAGCTTTAACAGTCTCACCGATTTTTTCACCTTCTTAGCATTGGGCATCATCGCGATTATCGCCGCAGTGACCTATACCATGGGTAAAAACCCCTATGGGTACAATGTCAAAGGGGAAATAGCAGTATTTTTATTCTTCGGCTTAGTTAATGTACTAGGGGGCGTGTACCTACAAACACAATTTATCCGCGTGATGGATATTATTGCTGCCGTGATAATCGGACTGCTATGCACTTGCGTGTTGATGATTAACAATATGCGGGATTTTGACACAGATACAGGCGCTGGTAAAAATACCCTTGCCACCACCTTAGGCAAAGAAAGCATGAGCCACCTGTATCGGTTTATATTATTGGGTGCTTACTTTCTACTCATTACCTTTGCGACTTTGCGACAAAATTTTTATCTATTAAGCCTACTTGTTCTAGTCTCTCCGATTGCCAAACATCTTAAAATGGTTCGCCATTATAGTGATGAAAATATCCCCTCAAACGCACTAGCGCCAGAGCTAGCCAAAATTGTCTTAATTACCCTAGCGACCAGTATATTGATGAGTGTAAGCATTCTTATCTTTAACTATAAAAAACTAATTTGAAAATAAATCAAAAAAATTTTCGTAGTGGTATTGACATGGTTAAAGAAAAGCGTATAATACGCACTCACTGGCAGCGACTACAGCCACAAACTGTAG